>JARBAV010000034.1 GCA_029237515.1 Nitrososphaerales archaeon | reverse complement strand
ATGCAATGTGCTGTGTATGATACATATGTTACAAAAAAAGACAACAGAGTAATGCATTTTGATGTAATAGTACAAGCAGATACTCCACAAGAAAAGGCGATAGAATACGGTAAAAAATATTTAGAAAGCGTTGGGGAGGGCGACCAAAGGATGACACAGGAAGAGTGTCAATTCTGCCATATTCAAGAAGCGCCAGAAAAAATAGAAAAAGAGATTGCAGCTAGAGGGTATTACATCCAGCAAATGGAAGGTTGTCCAGCCTAACATGTTTATTCATACTCCTAATGTCGATTTGCAAATACCGTTATACTTATTCCGATTTGGAACAATTCTGTTGGTATGATGCAGTTGAGTATGAGCTGCTTATCCATTCGCCTCAATTGATGATAATAATTATGATCTTCTAATGAAGTCGAAAATGGAGTCGGAAACAAACTTGAAAAATCTTCTTCCCTCGGGTTGAAATTTTTTTCTTTTTTCTTCCATCATGATCTGATCCCTAATTGACAAGTACATATGAATAAATGAAATTTGAATTCTAGCAATTGTGAAGACGCATAAACGCATTGCCTCTACTTTATTCCTGAACTACCACCTCGAATGAGAAGATAATATCCTACCCGGCAAAGGATTTGGTCAGTATAATATCAAGAAGTTAGAGCGAAATATGCTCGTGATGTTGCCGAGTAGGATTGTAGGTTAGATTTCTAATGTTCCAATTGTGACTGTAAACATACAAATATACAGATGCCAATTGCATGTTATCCAGACATTTTGCAGTCATCATTTATTCTCCACTTCTTTGATATTAGACTAGTCTAATTAGTCTAAACTAATATTTATTGCCTATGCTGATTTTCTGTCCCTAGAATGAGGGATATATCAGCATATCTTCCTCTATTAATTGCGATTTTTCCAATAAGGGGGCATTAAGTACTAAAATTTAAATTTGTTATTCTACGGATCGAGAATCATCAAATGAGATAAATAGTAAATACTTAGAGTTAGGTTCAACTAATATGAAAATGCAAGATGAATCGAAGAGTTTGACTTCAAGTAAACAACATGTCAATCCAGTACTTTTTGTAGCTTGTTTCGCTGCTGGTGCTATCGCCATTTTTGCATCAGTATCTCTATACCCAGGACTTGTGCAAGGACAAGAATCAGGGGGAACAGGAGCTGGGCCAGTGCAAAATTCGACGAATATGAGCTCTAGTGCTCCAAACAGCACATTGGTAGATTTTGATTCAAATATTGAGCAGATCAGAGGACACCTAGAGCAGGCAATTGCAAACAAAGAGATTGGTAACACGACGTTGGCAAAGGCACACACCCTTCATCCAATCGAAGAAATTTATAGTAGCATCGCAGTCCAGATAGATGCCGCAGATCCAGGTCTGAATCAATCGTTATCATCTTCTTTGGGTCAGCTTTCAAATATGGTAGACAATTCTACTGTAGAGGAATTTAAGTCCAAGGCTTCGGATATCAATGGACTACTCAATGATACTGTTGGTAAGGTCATTCCAGTTCAAGAGATAAATGACAGTGGATTCAATCTCATGGTCGTAGGAAACCTATTATCTGTAGCAAATAACGAATACAAAGAAGCAATAGAGAATGGTCAATTAAAGGAAATAGTAGAGTATCAAGATGGGCAGGCATTTATTTCGAGAGCTAATTCAATATTCAATGAAACTTCTCCATTGATCCCTCAAGGAATGTCAGCCGACGTTCCGGTAATAAGCGGATTCTTCGCAGATCTTAGAAATGCAGTTCAGGAAAAGTCAAATCCAGAAGTAGTATCTAGTGCGATTGGATCGATTACGCATGAGATTGCAGAGGTGACCGGTATTAGTGAAGAGAATATCTCGGGTACAGCTAGCGATACTTCAGCGTACATCCCTGAGATCCGCAATTTACTAAATCAAACACTTGATGCATACAGAAATCAGAACTATGATCAAGCTGATGCTCTAGCTATACAAGCATATCTAGATAACTATGAATTTGTAGAAGCTCCTTTAGCGGAACAGAATAGGACCCTAATGGAGACAACTGAATTGATGCTTAGAGAAGACTTAAGACAGTTGATCCAAACCCAAGTGCCAATAGAGCAGATACAAGAGCAGATAGACAAGATTAATAGCAACTTGGATCAAGCAGAGGAACTCTTGGCGGCCTCAGGTTAAATCGAAGGCCATTTTTTTATGAGGAAGGCCACCCGCAACTTTTTTTGTGTTGTCTGAATAAATGCTATATTATCGATGTTGAATAGTACTTAAAGTCAATCTGAGGTATCCGCTTTTTTTGCCTTTCACATATTTAAATCACGTAAGTTAACGGATATTTTAAGAATTCATTTTATTTTATTGTTGCTTAATGGTGTTCTGCCTGCCTCTGAACATTGCAACAGATAAAAGTGCACTCGAAGACCTTAGGCGACTTTAACTGACCGTAAACTGTCCGTAAAGTCGTAAATTGTGGAAATCGACGTTGAGTTATTGGGACTACACTAAAAAGTCAGTACCTCTAGTCTGCCTTTTCCTTTTTCCGAAGCGACTAATTCCATTTAGCCTTGATATGAAAGAAGCTATTGAAGTGTAATCCAAGCCCGATAGGCCAACAGCTTCTGAGGCTTTGTAAATAGCATGAGTTGAAGCAGTAGCTGGGAGTGTAAGACCTGAACTATACGCTGTCTGCAACGTCAATTCTAGATCTTTTGCCATATTCGCAACAGAGAAGGAAGTGGTATACTCATCACGAATAATTTTTGGTCCCTTGTTCTCACTTATACCAGTCTTGAAGTAGGTAGAATTGAAAATCCTGATAAATATATCCGGGTTTAAACCAGAGCCTTTCACAAATGTCAAACCCTCTGCAAGTGCAAGAGCTATTAATGCGATATTAATGTTGACCGCAAGCTTAAGCGTACTTGCGGTAGCATGACTTAACCCGACATAAAATACTTGTTTACTAAGGTCCTTGAGCAAAGACTTGGTTTGGTTGAATGATTTCTTTGGACCAGCAGCGATCAAAATTAGATCCCCTCTTTCTGCGGCACTTATCCCTCCTAAAATTGGCATGGTGATTACTTTGATGTTCTTCTTCCCATAAAGTTTTGCCACATGATTTGATTCAGTGGGAGATATTGTACTGCATTGAATTACAATGAAATCATTTCTAGTTCGGTTACTTTTTGGAGAATCAAGTAGACCTGTATCTCCTTTGGCAGTAGTTATATCTAAAATGGCTTGATGGTTCTTCACGCAAAGTATCACGAATTCAGAATTTTTTCCTACTTCTGCAGGTGTGCTTGCTATTCTAATTTCGTTTTTAGCAACTGAATGCTGGACAATCTGAGCTTTCAATCTGTCCCGGTTAAAGACTATGACTTTGTGTCCGCTCTTTGCTAGTCTGATCGCTAATTGTGCCCCCATCATTCCAGTTCCGATCACCCCTATTTTCATATGGGAGAACAAGGTTTCCTGGGATAAAGGTAGTACTGCAGGTTAACATAATTCACATTTTTTTCCATTAGCCGTAGTCTGATTCATTCATGGAGTTCGTAGAACAGGTTGCATGAAGAACATGCATCGGCATCAAAAATGCTGGGCCAGGCCTAATCATAGCGAGATAAAAAATTTGGCTTCTTTAATTCCATCTCAAGCCCTCCTCAGCGGACGACTAACTGATCTTCTGCACTTGAGAGGTCATCTGTTATTGCCTTCACTGCTCCATGATCAATTTTGACAATTTCATCATGTCCTCCTCCAAGACACGGAGCAACCTTCTTCGGTACAAAGTCGCTGCAGGATGAATCGTCAAGAAATAATCTCGTCCATCGATACTTATCAATTTTCCTCGATTCAAAGTAATTCCTTTACCACCCAGAAGTGCCGAATATGCTGTCGCTCCTAAAATACATACAATTTTTGGGTTAATGACGGATATTTGTTTGTTAAGGTAGTCATTACACCTGCTGATTTCATCCTGTTTGGGTCTTCGGTTTCTAGGAGTTCTACATTTTACAATATTAGTTATGAAAACTTGAGACCTGGATATTTTCGCATTTAGCAAAGCTGCCTCTAGGATCTTTCCTGCACGTCCTACGAATGGTTTGCCTTGGATGTCCTCAGATTTTCCAGGGGCTTCTCCCACGAATATGACATTTGCCGATGCAGAACCTTCGCCAGGTACCGCATTTTTTCTTGTATGACAGAGTTCGCAATTTGTGCAATGGATGACATCATCCGATATCTGCGTTAGTAAATCCAAACTATTGTTATTTTTAGTATTCATTTTTAGTTCCAATCTTTCAAATAGCTATCGTACTCCGTCATCTTGTTAAAAAGATTTGTTTATCCATTCGCTACACATCCAAGCTAATGAATCAACATATTAAAGGAATTCATACCGAGTTTTCCATAAAGCAAATACTAATCTCTCACATCGATTTCCTATACTGTGCCAAGTAGATCAATGATCTATGATATTTGAATTAGTTATACTAAGTAGCTGCTAAATCTGCCCTTTCCAATCATCCGTCCGTTTTCGTCTCTCAAGATAATTGAACTATACGGAACATAGCTATTGGGATTCGCCAGATAACGGATTCCATGGATCGAGACCAAGACATACGAATATCGCCATAACAAGTAAGTCTCTATCTCGCTCATCAAATCTTTGAGTGGAATATAGACCTCATCGTCAAATCTACCCACAGAAATAACATGGTTTGCTCCTTCATCCATTTTATCCCACAGTGGATAATCTTCCTGGCTCATATCTCCTGTATCCTTCGGCCTATTCTTGACATATAGAATAGATGGCTTGTATGCACTGATAATACTAAATGCCATCATTGACACTCCAAGCAAAAAGTATCCTTCAGAAACGAACAATATTTCTTCTGAGTTTCCAGATATGTTTGTCGAGGCTGTGGTAGTAATAGGGATTACCGTACCAGCATACAATAACGGTAACCCTATGCCGGCTATTGCAATTGGAACTATTCCCTTATGTACTATTGGTAGAGGAATAATCGCTATCAACACAAGTGTCAGTACAATTACAAACTTTGACATACTTGTGTTATTCGGAATCGATGAAGTAGAATTGAATATTTGTACCACGGAAACATTGACAAAGAGCAAAAGTAGCACACTCAATAAGCTCATCGTCAGAAGGACATACTGATTAGAACATAGCCATTGAAAAATAGATAGTGGTAAAAAAGTCATCTTGAGTGGGACCGGGTTATCATGGCTCTAAGTGGTATCAATCCTAAAATTGATAGTACTGAATATCTTTTCCATTTAGCCCGAGAAAGACATCGTTACCTCTATATCCTTCCACATAAGACTTTGGTATCTTAAATTCGATGTTATCTTGATTCAAAATAATGTTGTCATCGTCAACAGCAATAACATTTCCCAATTCTTTACTATCCCTCGACCGTGCATTTTTGAGAATAATCTTCTCCCAATCTGCAAACATTATATCCTCATCCGACATGGCGCATTTGATAGTATTGTGAAATTGAAATATATAAATTTAATCATCTCCGGGATAGTAATTGCATTAATTCTAGCTATTAAATACCCTCGATCCTGGATTTACACAATTTCCTTGGTAAATATAAAATATATAAAAAAGGTGGTGCAATGATTTTAGAGTGCCACTCGTCCAGATTAGGTAAGATTTCATCAATAAAACAATCGAAAATATTTTTTTGAGAAATACAGGTAGTGTATCATGTAGAAGAGCGGAAATAGCAGTTGGGCTTCCAACAATTTGAGGTGGAGTAGATACTAATTCACTCTAAGAATGATATTTCTTGTCTCATGATCATGAGGAGGGTTTTACTTAGTAATTCTTAATTGTTCTAAAACTTCTCAAATATTTTGTATGCTAGAACTTTTATTCCAATATCTTTGTTTCGTAGATTCTTGAGACTGCGTGTGTGCGATTCTAATAACACTACTACAGATCCTGAATCTGACGTGATGCCACAATGTCAAACTCGTGGAATCCACGATTTTAATTTCGGTTATTTATCAAAACCTGAAATTTGTACATGGTCGTCCTTACGCTACGAGGTTTCGTTGAAATTTCCGCTAACATCATAAATCCATCTGTTGTGGTCTTGAATACAACATTTGATATACTACATCCATAAATATGGGAGAAAGTTAGTGCAGCAACAGAATTGACAAGGTTATTTGATCCCCATATTCACATGTATTCTCGCACGACAGATGATTATGATCTTATGTCAAAGGCCGGCATCGAGGTCATAGTTCAACCATCATTTTGGCTTGGAGGACCGAGAAGGTTTGTTGGCACTTTTGAAGATTATTGGGAACATATGATTACCTTTGAAACACAACGAGCAAGTGAATTCGCCATCGAACATTATGTCTGCATTGCTGTAAATCCTAAGGAGGCAAATGCTAGACCTCTGGGACTTGACGCAATTGACGCAATGACAAAAAATGGATACCTTGACAGGGAACGAGTTGTTGCAGTCGGCGAAATTGGCTATAATCTCATAAACGAACTAGAAGAAGAGGTATTCATCAAACAAATGGACATAGCGGCGGATAAAAACTTGCTAATGACAATACACCTACCACACAATAACAAAGTGGAAGGAATGAATAGGATTGAGAAAATATTGAATAGTTCGAATAAATATAAGAGAGAAATGATATTGGTAGACCACAACGTAGAAGAGACTATTGAAAAAACTTTAGCTCTTGGATTGTGGGCAGGGTTGTCAGTATATCCATATACTAAGCTCTCTCCTGAAAGAGCAATCAATATGATAAAGAAACACGGTACTGAAAAAATTATGATACATAGTGCAGCTGATTGGGGAGTTTCTGATCCCCTGAGTGTTCCACTAATGGCAAGAGAAATGAGAAGATCGAGAGATTTTAACACTGAGCAGATAGAAAAAGTGACCTTTTACAATGCCTACGAATTCTTTAAACAGTCGAGCAAGTTTACTTGGAGACCATAACGCCTTCACCAGAAGGATTTGAGGGGTTTCCTGGATTATACATTATTTTCAATTTATTCATTCTTGATTTCATTAGAATTCATAGCTCGTTGATGATAAACTAGATTCTTCTTGGCCAATGCGACTCTCACTACGCTGTGACATGCTGGACACTGTGCCCATTTCCGGCGGCCAAAGTATTCCCATTCATAAGAACACTTCATGTAAGTACATTTGATCATAGACCCTCTCCCCGGACCTCTTATCCAATTTTCCTGCAACGGCTTACGCGACCTTCTAGCTGACCTAGGAAGCCTTTTGCTTTTATAAGAAGACATTTATTTATCTAGCCTCCCGTTTTTCAATTTCAATTCTAATCAAAAATATCATGGTCGCAAGAAACGATGATATAATGAGACACCTAATGTTTTTCCACCACACTCCACACTGCTAAAACCCATTTAGACTTTCCTTTTGAATACCCATAGTAGAATATCCTTTGAATTCGAACAGGTTAGGATGAAGAAGTTACAGGAGAGACATGACAAGAATATCAAAATGTCCTGTGCTTTTGGATTCTCTTCAATCTTTCTAAAAGATCGAGGATTTGCTCATGGGTCGGACTCGCAGCCTTCACAAGGTCAACGTCAATGTTAAGCGTTCTCAAATCTTCATATACTTCCTTGTCCTCGATAATGTCCACTAACTTGTTCATTGAAAAGGGTTTCTGAATCAGTTCTACCACTTGTTTGAGTTCCTTAATTGAATGCTCGAGGGTCTCTTTCACAAAAGCAGACGCAAAAATAACTCTCTGATGGGAATTTATAGCCAAGAT
>JARBAV010000344.1 GCA_029237515.1 Nitrososphaerales archaeon | reverse complement strand
TAGACGAAAATAGCTGGAGTATGTACAGAGGCAGTCCTATTGGAATAGCTATCTAGCACACTGCGAGAATCATTGAAAAACAATGGGACTAGTTTAGATAGAATTAGTCACAACTCTGTAGGTTTAAGTCATTTATTTTGTAAGTCACTCATAATGATCTGCTTTTACTGTAAATGTTTATCTTTGACGTAAGATTTTAACTAAGACATGCAGGACGTACTGAAGATTATTGGTGACGATGTAGAATTTAATCCTGTTCTCGGTCTTCACAGATATAGGGATGCTATATTAAAGATGGTAAAGGGATCAGATCCTAGGTTTTCTATTGGTATCTACGGCGAATGGGGAACCGGCAAAACTACACTTATGAGACTAATCGAAAAGGAATTGAGAAACAATTTTTTTGAATGGGATAAAATCCCTGGACAGGATCAAGACTTTTTAATTAGACATCTGCGTGATACCTTAGGCATAAACTGGATAAATAGTGGAATAGACGTCAGAAAAAACGCCGAGAAAAATGTTATACATATTGATTCGAAAAATACCAATGATTCGGTTTCTCTTATACAAGGGGATGACAAAGTAGTCTTGACAGGCAAAGGGGTTTGATACTCACTATTACCAAATAGAGCGTGGAAAAGACTATCTAAATGTATATCTGGAGGATTTTAAAAAAAATAATACCTTAACTGTCTGGTTTAATGCCTGGAGATATGAGCGGGAAGAACATTATGCTCTCATAGCTCTTATGAAAACAATAGCCTATGCAATGGGTGAACATCCAGTTTACAAGAATATAAGGCCCATATTATTAAAGGGAATTGGAATCTTTACAAAGGGCATACTACACAGACTAGTAACACAATACCTCATAACTGAAAAGGAATACGAGGAATTTGAGAAAAATCTCACTCCTAAAATGGAATTGCTAGCAGAAGTCGATAAGCAGACCATATACTTTGATGGATTGGAGAAAATCGAAAAAGAAATGGAAAGAATTCTTCAATTGTATCCTAATACAAGGGTGGTAGTTTTTATTGATGATCTAGATCGGTGTTCTCCAAAGACCGTACTCGAGGTATTTGAATCAACAAAGGTTTTTCTTGGTATCAAAGGATTTGTTTACATTATAGGACTAAGTCATGAAACTATTGCTAAATTGATAACTTCAGAATATGTGAAGAGTGGAATAAAGGGAGAGCAATATATCAGAAAAATAATTCAAATACCCGTTATGATTCCGGAATGGAATACCATTGATATCAAGCAACTAATACAACGGCTGTTAGATGATCGACAAATAGATCCAGGTTATTCTAAAGTTGTAAAGGAAAATGATGATTTGATTTCAACAGCTGTAGAGGAGAACCCTAGGGAGGTCAAACGCTTCATTAATAATTTTATGCTTTCATACGAAATATATTCGTCAGATGAAAGGGTTAAAAGTAATGAGTTGCTGGCAGTTCAAGCACTTAAGGTTAGGTGGAATCCCTTTTACAAATACGTAAGTTCTGATCGTAGATTTCGGGATATTTTGAAGGCTTATATCGATGTAACAACACAGTCAACCGAGGAAAGACAAAAATTCTTTGATTGGCTAGGAAAAAGGGATTTACCTAACGAATATGTAGATATGATAAATAGACTGAATAAAGACTCGCAAGAACAAGATTTACTCAATTTCTTAATTCGTTGGAAGGATATTGTACTGAATATTAACTGGGAAATTTATCGTCGAGTAGCAGAATCGACAAGCGAGATTCGAACATCAAGGGATACAGACATAGGTTCGAATACTCTTCCTGCATGGAATGACGTTTTACACAGATCAGGACCTGTGTAATACACTATAATCTTTCAAGGAGCTTAACTCATTGGAAATTGGTTGTGCGGAATCAAAATTTGTATAATAGAGAATATGAACTCCAACTTTCAATTAGTAAATTAGAAGTCAAGATAAGATAAGATAATCAGAATTGCAGAAGGCTATTACGAAACTCCAAGATCAAATCAAACATCATTGCGAGATGTTTGAAGGCAGCACTCCAATAGGTGTAGCTATTGCATTAAACCTTTAGAGGTAGTCCAGACCTATTCTTAACGTTCATTAATCCTTTTTCTCGTATCACGATAGAGTCTACGATATTCTCAATTAATGGCAAGTATGAACGGAATTTATCTTGTTCAGCAGTAAATCTAAATGTGTACAGTTTTTTGTCTACGACAGTAAAAATGAGCATTTCTTGAAGATCACATTCACATGGATCCCGATGTAGATCCTCGTACTTGTCGTTTTTGAATGAATATATAATTTTATGAGCAATATTGTTTGGAAAAATTGATCTGTAGTGAATCGCCAAGCACGAAATTAGTTAGATTTTGTTGTTTTATGCTATTAACGTATTCGCCAACAGAATCCCCTAAGTTAGTAGTTCCCGCTGCACCAGCCACCATAAGCAGACTTTCATTAAAATGATCCGTAATGCCATTCTCTATCGGGGAGAGAATCTCAAATCTAACACCACCAAAAGATTTGTAGTTCCAAGATCTTGGGTATTCAATATCTGATATAAGCCCACCAGGTAAATGTCTTGCAACTAAGTTCTCTCTCACATTCTTTACAGGCGTTATTATTTTTACTGAGTCAATAACCTCTTCCACGGTTGGTAGATAATCATTGTACCGGGAAGGCTCTGTAACATAGGTAATGATAAAGGCATAATTATTATACACTGTAAAAACTTGAACTCCATTAACATCTTCATTAGTATTTTTGTCATAATATGAAAATTCTACACGATGCACTGTTACGTTTCCGTCAAGTGTTGTTCTATAAGTATCAGTCTTATTTTCATTAAGAATCTGAAACCTATACTTATCGTAAAACTCTCCTAATTCATTTTCTAATCCAGTTAGGTTTTTGTTATACGGATAAACCGACAAGAAGAAATGTTGCCAAAGGCTAGGGTCATACGGATTTTCTCTCATGAAATTAACATTTTTGTCATCTGTTTCGTTCAAATCCCATGGATACTCACTAGGGTATCGTAGAATTATCCCAGACTGATTAGCAACAGGGATCTCATAGCGTGATACACCAAAGTTCTTAAAAGTGTTGATCAGGCCATTTAAAGTGGACGAGCTTTTTGAAAATTCATCTGTCTCCGCAGAATATCTAATTGAATATACTTTATTGGTTAGGTTGGTTATGATTTCTGTTGCATTAATATTCTTATCTGAAAAAGGTTCTTTGTATGAATAATTGAGCATGGATGATGGGCCGAGTAAATTTGTCAGGTTAATCGGATTAATGCTGATAAGATCAAAATCCTGGTGACCTATAAAATCACCCTTGTAATCGCTAATTGTCTGTTTTACTTCATCATCTAGCGACTTGTCCGTAAGATAGGAGGATATTCTCAACTCGGTAGACGGTTGCACGGAGTCCCCTTGAGCTAGAGGATAGAATAAAACAGACGAGACATTTTCAGAGAAGAGAGTACGAGAGTAAGGCTCTTCAGTTTTGTTCCAATCAGAAGGATATTTTACTCTCATTCCAATATCAAAATTTTCATGGTCTAAAAGTTCAAATGGTTCTAAGGATTTGGTTGTGATATTTACAAAAGGTAAGTACTCTGGAAAGTCATCTTCGTCAGCAGAATATATCAGAGAATATATTTTATCATTTGATTTTGTCATAAGTTCTACAGCATTAGTTTTATTACCAGAAATATTGTCGTAAGAATAATTTAACATTTTAAATGGTAGAGTTGAAGTACTCACGTCCATCGGCTTTTCCCTAAGTTCAAACTCGGGACGACCATAGGGTTGAGTGTAGTCGTTAATTGCCTGATTGACTTCTTCGTCCAAAGATCCGTTCGACAGATAGGAATATATTCTCAACTCATTGGATGGCTGAGTTGAATCATTTTGAGCTCTAGGAGAGAATTTAATAGATGGATGTGCTTCAGAGTATAATGTACGATAGTAAGGCTCTTCAGTTTTGTTCCAATCAGAAGGATATTTTACTCTCATTCCAATATCAAAATTTTCATGGTCTAAAAGTTCAAGTGTTTTAAAGGTATTGATCATTCTTTCTATTGTCGGCCAATAAGTATTAAATTTAGATGCCTGTGCCCCATAGCTAAATAGGAAAGTAGTATTTTCAACCTGTGTTGCTACTTTCATTGCTTTTATTTCACCATAGGTATCATCAGAATATGTGTACTCCAGTTCTCTGGCAGGGTTATCACTAATTGTCAAATTATGTGGCTTAGTTACGTTCAGATTTCGAAGGGGCGTCTTAACAGATATTAGCTCATCTATCGTTCCCTGTTGAGAAGGATGAATAGCCAATCTCAAATATTCTTTAAACGGGTCATTACTCTCTTCAAGTAACGCTTTAAAAGTATATTCTCCATCTTCCGCTGTAATGTTCCACGATGCAGGATAATCTATCGTAATATATTGAGACAGAAAAGTATCCTCATATGAAGAGAGATTTACGTTGTCTGGTTCAGAATATATGGAAGCTTCTTCATATTTGGGGGGAAACGTACCACCCACTATGAGCCTTACATCCGCCTCTTGCATGCCTCCTAGACTACTCCTCAATAGGGTAAAGTTTGAAATTTGTCCTACTGTTGCATTCATTAGAATTTGTTTCATTTGAACCCAATTGTTAACACTTTCGTTGTCCACTTTAATTATAACATCTCCTTCTATGATGCCTGCATCAGCAGCCGGACTCCCTGGGGTAATCCCCGTGACAAAAACACCATCACCGGGTGAGCTTCTCCCTTGGAATCCATACCATGGGACGAGCCCGCCTTGATTCTCCATATCAATCGATGCGTTCTGATTAATGGAGTTATCTGTCGCGTCTGCTCTGTCGGTAGGGCTAACTAAATACATGAATCCTATTAGCAATAACATAACAATAATTTCTATTTTCACGCTTTTTGGGTCGGGTATCATTATAATTGCCTATTAATAAATTAGGATGATGACAATGTATACATTGAATGCTGCTGTTAGATAATCATCGCGTTATTGAGTCAAATTCAAGAAAAGATTTCAGTGCTACTCAAAATTTACAAGCACTATAAATACCTTGACGTACAAATTGATGAATCTGAGGATACTAACGGGATAATTTATGAGAGATTAGAATGGGCTCAGTTTATCCATAATTAGTTCACTCAAAGGGTCTGTAATCCTGGCTTTAGGATTAAGTCTTTAATACCTCGATGAAAAGATACAGACCAGAGCTCTTAAAGGATTCATATCACGAAATTCGGCGACCTTTCGTTGTTTCATATCTATCCCGTCCATAAGCTCCCTTGCAGTCTTGATCTGCTCTGATTTCTAAACATGAAGTAAACAGCACTACCTCAGACTCCTACTAAGAAATAAGCTAATCCGGTAATGAAAAGGACAGCACCAAGGACGACAAGAGGGTTAGTGTTGCCGACACAATTGAATGACTTAAATTATTACAAGAGTGAATTAATCAGTTG
>JARBAV010000343.1 GCA_029237515.1 Nitrososphaerales archaeon | reverse complement strand
TGCGTCCTGTAGTAGAAAATCAGGTCATCGCTCTCCCGAGTCCACGTCAATTTGGTATTAAGTAGAAATGTGATTGATGAAATTACCGTAAATACTGTTCCCTTGAGAACTATTTGTGATGCTTCACAACCAAAGATCTCCCAGATGTCGCCAGATACCGCACCTCATAATTAGAACAGTCAGTATTCCCTTGTCCATGCCCTGAGGGTTCCTACTGGCCAGATTGATACATTTTTTTTGAAAGTATGAAAACGTGCATTATGGTGCTTATTAACTATTTTTGTAGCTGAGTAGGGTAAACTCCAAACAGGAATTCAGCCTTTCTGAAAATTAGTAACATTGAATATTTATTGGCATCAAGTAATCTTGCAAACACAAAATTATAAGTAAGGGGGAGGGGGCAACAATTAACATATTCTGAATGAATGGCATAAATATCCCTGCCAGTAAGCATCCAACAATAGAGGATATATCTGCAGCTAGGAATTCGCTAGACAGGAGTATAAGAAAAACTCCACTACATAAATCTGAAACGTTTTCGAAGATGGTGGGCACAGACATATTCCTAAAGCTGGAGTGTTTACAAAAGACAGGATCGTTTAAAGTTAGAGGTGCTTTTACAAAGTTGAATTCTCTATCTGACAAGGAGCGATCTAATGGAGTGATTGCAGCATCTGCAGGAAATCATGCCCAGGGCCTTGCCTACGCTTCTTCTAAAGAGAATATTCATTGTACTATAGTAATGCCAAGGAATGCCTCTCCTGCAAAAGTTGCTGCAACTAGGTCTTATGGAGCTAGGGTAATCCTCTCTGGTGATAATTATGAATCATCGTGGGATGAAACGGTTCGTATCGCCAAGGACGAAAAGCTTGCAATCGTTCACGCATTTAATGATAGTCAAGTAGTATGCGGACAAGGAACAATCGGTTTGGAGCTCCTTGAGGATTTGAGTGATTTTGACAAGGTCTACTTGCCCATCGGGGGTGGTGGATTAGCAGCTGGAGTAGCTATCGCAGTAAAGGCAAAGAGGCCCAATGTTAAGATCATTGGAGTTGAATCGAACGCGTTTCCTTCAATGAAAGAATCTATTGCCAAAGGGAAATTACAGGCCATCAGCTCAGGATATACTATAGCAGATGGTATCTCAGTGAAATCACCAGGGGAATTAACATACGAAATAATTAGTAAGTTAATTGATGATATAGTGCTAGTGGATGACATCTCTATTGTCGAGACTATGTTTCTGCTAATGGAAAGGGCGAAGCTAGTAGTTGAACCTGCTGGAGCAGCTAGCTTAGCGTACCTCGTATCCAACGGTTATACTAAAAGGAATGAACGGGTAATTGCCCTATTATCTGGTGGAAATGTTGACATGTATCTACTGGGACAGGTAGTAGCGAAGGGTCTAATGTACATGGGCAGAATGCTCAAAATATTTATTCAATTGCCCGACAAACCAGGCGCATTGAAAAATGTGGTTGACTGCATTGCGGACTTGAGTGTGAATATTGTCGAAGTTGAACATGATAGACTTAGCTCTAACATTTCAGCAGGAACAGCAGGTGTCTATTTAAGTCTAGAGGTTGAAGATATCTCTCATGAAGGGCGTCTCATAGACTTGCTTAAGAGACAACGGATAAAGTTCAAAGTCCTTAGATAATGGCAGAAGACAGTTTTTATGAAATTAGCTTGAGGTCCTTAACCATTCTTTTGCCACTTCAATTTTGGCGAGAATGTACTTATTCGACTTATTCGCGATGTCTTCAATTTAACTCTATCCCAACTATGTTGCGTAGCCCCAAATTGAGGTCACTTGCTTACACATCGTATAATCTTTTTCCAGCCCTTTCATAGACTTGTATGTCTCTATATGGTATCTACTCATCGCCATGTTCTCATTCTTAGTATCGAGATAGGCATAATTAGAAACTTTTTGCAAAAAATCCACATAATGGACGATCAAAAATAATCTAAATCACTACAATGTGTTAGATTTAGATTCCATATTTTCTATCAGAGTATATCTTTCTATCCATATCCTCCTCCTCATCATTTATCATACATCGGCATACATAGAAAATTCGTGTGGATGAGGTCTTACAGCTACCTCATTGTAGTCATTAATCTCTTGTTCTAAGATCGTATCAATTGTATCATCGCTAAATATTGGCTTCAGGAATTCTCTGTCACTCCGTAATTCCTCGCAAGCATCACGCAAACTTGTTGGCAATTGTCTAATTCCAAGTTCAGTTCTTCTTCTAGGAGTCATTTTAAAAATATCTTCATCTGTTGGGTCTCCTATTGAGCTACGCTTATTGACACCATCTATTCCAGCGGCCATTATTGCTGAAAAAGCCAGGTATGGATTACAAGAAGGATCTGGCGCCCTAAATTCAAGTCGCTTCTGGGCCGAGAAACTTTCACCTCTGTAGTGGGCAGGGATCCTAATAATGGCCGATCTGTTTCCAGTACTCCATGAGATGTACACGGGGGCTTCATATCCTGGAACCAAACGACGGTATGAATTTGTAGTTGGAGCAACTACAGCAGCAAGCGCAGGAGCGTGGTCTAACACTCCACCCCCAAAATATCTCGCAAGGTCGGATACTTCGGCATATTTATCATTTGCATCAAAGAAGAGATTCTTGTTTTCTTTCCAAAGGCTAACATTAACATGCATCCCCGAACCGTTATCCAATGCGATAGGTTTTGGCATCATTGTAGCTATCATTCCATGTTTTTTGGCTACATTTTTCACAATATACTTATAACTTTGTACCGAATCTGCGGAATTAACCAGAGTGTCATACCGAATATCGATTTCGCACTGGCCAGCCGTTGCTACCTCGTGGTGGTGAGCATCGCAAATGATGCCAAAGTTATTGCTTAGAACATCTACACATTCATTTCGATACTCCATGAGACTATCTCCTGGGGCGCTGGGAAGGTAGCCTTCTTTCAAACGAAGGGCGTAGCCAGCACCTTCAGCTGACCATGGTGATTCCCTAGACGTAATTTTATAGCTCTGTCCATGATATGGAGTCATAGTATTTACCTCAAGTCTGTCGAAGACAAAGAACTCAACTTCGGGGCCCCAGTATGAATATTCATAACCTTGCTTGAGAACATATTTTTCTGCTTTGTCTGCTATTCCTCTGGGATCCCTGGCAAACGTATCCCTTCTGGAATTTCCTTTAATGACATCGCAAATCAAACGGGCAGTCTGATCTTTTTCAAGCCACGGGATAGTAGCATAGGTAGAAGGATCAGGCATTATTATTAAGTCAGACTCCTGTATTTCTGTGAATCCACGTATTGATGAACCATCAACTTTCGGAAGTCCAATTTCGAAGTCTTCGGCACGAAACATATTGGCGGCTACAGTAGTGTGATGAAAACGCCCTGTCAAACCAGTAAACTGTAGATCAATGAACTTGATTTTGTCAACTTTCAATCTACGCATCACCTCGCTTGGAGTAAACGACAAAGATTTTATTTTACCGTCAGTAACTTTATAAGGCAATGGAATATCCTATGATAGGACACACGTCCCATAATTAAGCTTTCAAACCACAGTCGAACCCATAGGTATATGAGAAATATGCTAAAAGTGCGATGTATTAAGTCATCTGTGTTTTCAAAACACAAAAAGAAAAGGTACTGTTTCAATCTGAAAGATACTTCATAACAATTTTATTCTTTCAGATCAATTGCAATCACTGATGCCTATCTTACCCTTAGATAGTGGTCGTTATGGAAGCAAAGAAATTCGAGAAATATTTGATGACGATCGCAAATTAGATTACCAGTTGAAATTTGAAGCTGAGGTCGCTAAGGCACAAGGCGAATTAGGAGTAATCCCAGAAAATGCCTCCAAGGAAATTGCAGATGTCGCGAATTCTAATAGAGTAACCTTGAAAAGGATAAAGGAGTTGGAGTTGATTAGCGAACATGATACTGCAGCATTAGTGGAATCAATTGCGGAAGAATGTCCAGATACAGCTAAACCATGGGTACACTACGGGCTGACGAGTAGTGATACAGTAGATACCAGCACATCTTTGCAATTAAAGGACTCGTTAAACATTATTGAAAATAAGTTACTAAGATTGGCGAGAGTCCTATCGGAGCGTGCTTTGCAATTCAAAGATTTGCCAGCAGTTGGTAGGACTCATGGGCAGCACGCCAGCGTTATTGCTTTCGGTCTTAAGTTCGCTGTTTGGGCATCGGAAATTGTCCGGCACTTGGAAAGAATTGACGAGGGAAAAAAGCGCTTTCTGGTTTGCAAGACTCTGGGAGTAGTTGGGACAGGATCTGTGATGGACAAACGTGCATTAGACGTGCAGAGATTAGTCGCTGAGAGATTGGGTTTATTTCCGGTCGACTCTGCAACCCAAGTAGTCCCTCGGGAACGATATGCAGAAGCTCAGTTTTTCCTCGCTCTAGTAGGAGCAACCTTGGACAGAATGGCAGTTGAAATCAGAAATTTGCAGAGAACAGAAATTGGAGAAGTTTCTGAACACTTCAAAAGAGGTCAGATGGGAAGTAGTGCCGTTCCAGTTAAACGCAATCCCATAAAAAGCGAGAGGGTTTCATCTCTATCTAGACTATTGCGAGCGCTGGTAAGTGTCGCGATGGAAAACGTTTCTCTTTGGCATGAACGTGATTTGTCAAACTCAGCCAATGAAAGATTTACCATTCCTATGACAGTTATTCTTTTAGATGAAATGTTAAATTTGATGGTAAATGTCATCACCAATTTGGAGATTCACAACGAAAGAATTGTTTTGAATTTGAAAATGACAAATGGTCAAATCTACGCCGAATTCGTGTTGGATCTGCTCTTAAAGAAAGGCATTTCTCGATTTGAAGCTTACAGAGACATCCAGAGAGTTGCTTTTTCAGCAAACGAAAATAAGCAGTCATTTTTCGATGCTATTCAAAATGATTCAGAATTGGGAAAATATTTGACGTCAGAAGAATTATCTAACATTTTTGAACCAAGCAAACATCTTTCGGCATCAACACCCATAATTCAAAACATAGCAAAAATGGTTCATGATGCGCAGCTCAAATATACTCAGCCATCTTAAAACAAGAGCCTTGCAACCGTTGGTCAAAAGCTTAAAGACATTCTCATAGCTTATGATGATGATTCGGCTTGCTAAAATATTTGTGAATCAAAGAACCGTACTGCAATGCCTTTTTGGATTTCATGGCAGCATCATGCGGTACCCCAATATCTAATGCAAGCCTACGCATAATATGCTTCCTAATCAAATCGTCTTCGCTCTTTATTTTCTCGTCGATTGGAATAGTTTTGGCAAAATCGATGAATTTCTCTGACAGAAATGGTTTTTTGATGGTTACTCCGTAGTAAGAGACTACTTTTGCAATTTCTTCCATTAGTAACAATTCATTTAGAATCTTTTCGTGCATAAGTTCCATAATGCCAGATTTACCATATTTATATACAAATCGATACTGATTGTACCCACAGAAAAGTTCATCAATTCCGTTCGCAGTCAGTACTGTATTGAAACCATTTTCTTTAGCCAAACGAGCTATAAATAAATAGGCAATACAGTTTTCCAAATGCGATGCAATTCCACAATTGATTTTCCGTTTTACCCAATTTAGCCTTTCATAGAATTCGTCCGGTATAATATAATGTGACTCATGAGGGAAGAGTAACTGGGAAGCAATAGTCTTGGAAAAGATCATATCATGTGAGCCCGCAAATCCAACCGTTAATAAAGTCACTGACCTGTTCAAATCACTACACATCTTTGCAAGCACCGAACTATCAAGTCCACCAGAGAAGGCTATCGCTACTGATTTCTCCTCCCCTAAAGCAGCCTTCAATTCCTCTTGGATTGCTTTATGAAGTTGGGTAGTCAGTTTCAAAATCGTAAATGAGGGCAAATGTTATTTAACTACATTGATTTGAGACTTGAAGTTCAAATTTCTAAGCAATCTCAGCTTTCTTGCTCCTCATATGAAAGCGGAATTTAGATAAGAGATCATGAAAGGCGAGCTTAATATCTTATCATGAAATCTTGAAATTCCCCTGAGTATTTATCATAGCTCAATTCAATTTTTTCTACGTGAGCATTAGATGGTCCCACCTTAAACCAGCTAATTGCATCTT
>JARBAV010000342.1 GCA_029237515.1 Nitrososphaerales archaeon | reverse complement strand
TATATACAGGGTCATATTTCCCATATTAAGGGAATGACAATGTCTTCTGACACTTCAATGGAAAGTGCGGAGGGGAATACGAAGATAATCTATGGTGTTGAGAACATAATCAACCATAGTCTTGAACGGTTTTCTGTACTGCAGAAATCTCTAGATTCAAAATCATGATATTGCCTTTTCCACCCATTTAGATCATCTGGATCAGGAGCTTTCAACATAGAAGGATCAAATATCGTATTACGTAATTCTTCTTGTGCTTCATTTGAAATAGTTGTAGGTATAGGTAAATATTGATAGGTAGCGTTTTGTGTGGAAGGGTTCTGAGCTAGAGCATAATACAATGATTGTAAATCAGATGGGATTGCTTGAATCATAATCAAGATAGGAAACAATATAGCAGCAGCAGATCGTAGTCATCATTTGAATTCTTGCTTTACAACCAGCAATTCTTCCATCCTATTATATACTTGTAAAGCCTGCATTCCTTTCGGGGTAGTTTTAAAAGTTCTTTCTCCTTCTATGTATTCAATAAGGTCATTCTCCAGCAGATGAACTAGATACTCTTTCAATATGTTATAAGATAGATATGTCTTGAATTGTATCTCGGTAATTCTTGCCCTGTTACCATTGGTTACTTCGAGAATAGCTGAAATTATTTCTGATCTTGATCTGTGCTTGAGTTGCTTCGTCAACCTTTTATTCAATCTTATTACAGAAGACATTCATACTTATTTATGACTAATGTAAGTACTAGAAGAATCTAGTACAATTGTTACCTATTGAATTAGAGCTGAGATATGCAAATTATGTTTGAATTATCAAATCCATATCTAAAACGGTAATCCAATGAAACTTGAGTTTACCTGGCGATGCCTTATTACGAAGTTTTCAACAAACCATCAACGATACTTGAGACAAATTTGCTTGCAATCGATCTGTCGAGATCCAAGCTAGGGTTGAAAATAGTAATGGACATTCCCACAGCACGTCCAGATGAATTTATCGTTCTCAATAGGTCACTTAGTTCGGAGAAACTAAGTCCTCCTTCTAGGCGATAATCTACTGCAGGCATAATTGAATCGTCTAAAACATCTGCATCTAGATGAATCCAAAATCCTTCTACCTCATTCTCTAATAATTTTTTAATGGCAAGAGATGAGGCATTTTTAATTCCTAACTCTTTTACATGTGAAAGATCATACACCTGCATGTTAGTACTTATTACGTCTTGGCTTCCATAATTTGCAGCTTGCTCTGCATCACGATATCCGAATACAACAATATCTTCATCTTTGACTAGCGGTTTGAGTCCATTTATGTTCGTAAGGATATTTGGACCTCTACCTGATACAATAGCTAGATCCATGTCAGCAACTTCTCCAGTAACAGAAGCCTCAGGTTGGTAAAAATCAGCGTGACCATCAATAAAGAATAATCCATATCTTCCAAGACGACGTAAGGCTAAGAGCGTACCAATAATAATACTACAATCGCCTCCAAGTACTATGATGAACCGGTTCCTATTACTAAGAATCTCAGTTATTGATTCTGCAAGTTCCAGTGAAAATGCTCGAATTGCATTACCATTCAACAAATAAGTAGAACTGTCCCTCTCTGAACTATATGGTATTAATGGTTGTATTCTACCTAGATAATGAGCATCTAGCACCTCAAGCAAACCTGCTGCTTTTAACGCTTCTGGAAGATATTCCACTCCGCTAGGTCTTAATCCCAATATTGAAGGAGCATCAATGATCGCAAACTCGGGCATTTACATATCTTTTATTTTGTTACTATATTAAGAATAATAAACTGATTTACCATTATGGTCACCAAGATCCCATATTTTGGATTTAATACTTTGATTTTCTCCTTGCAATGCTTATTGAGTGTAAATAACCTAACTTATGTGATAACTTCAGCGAATCTTTACTCCAATATTGGAGAAACTAAATGGGTTTCTTGATAGTTGAAATCGAAGTATATGGTAATTATTCATTGACTTACATTGATAGATCCTGATATAACGGCGATTTAATCATAGAAGAGAACTAGACTCGGATATCAAATTAGATGGTCTAGAACCGTAAAATATTCATATTAAATGCGTATCACGAGAAGTAAGGACTCTTATGGCCTAGTGCAATGTGAGGTGTAGTCTTACAAATTAATTCATGAAGACAAGTATCAATTAATGAATTGTATGG
>JARBAV010000341.1 GCA_029237515.1 Nitrososphaerales archaeon | reverse complement strand
TTCTTCTCTATATATCAAGCCCGATAACTCTGGTGGCATCCTCTTATCCACCGTTCGGAATTGCGTCTCTATCGATCTCTGGTTTAGCGTGTTATCTATTATTGATAGGTTTGTATTCTACAGCGGTAACATTATCCCAGCATGCACAATTACGAAAGTCGATTAGAAGCTCGATAAACGAACAACATTCTAAACTAATGGATGGCATTGGAATGTCTGAATTGCAAAGAGAGATAGATAAGAGAGTTACACCGTTAGTCCAACGACATGCAGAACAGATGAATATGGAGGCTGCTTTAGACTTAACAATTTCAGAAGAAGAAGTAAAACAATATATGAATGAAATTCTGCGTGACCTTCACGAGAAGGAGTCCTCCTCTTAAAATATCTATATAAAAAAATAGCAAACATTGAAAATCCATTAATCAATGGACGATCTCATCCATATTGTTATATTAAAATTCTAACAATCGTACAATATTTCTAAGCAATCGACTTGATTTGTAATAAACGCCGTTGACGAAAGTAAATCAATTCGTATTAGCATCCATCAATAATGTCAATAAGTATCCTAAAATTAGGAACGGGTGGAATAAAGGACGCATTCAAATGGTATGTGAAAGAACATGCTAGTGAACTGGCAATCGTTGGAGTAATGGTCGCAATAAGTGCAACTGTAGCAATATTGGCTACAGGTGATTTCACAGAAGCGATTGGTAAAAGGGGAAGATAGCAAAACAGAATAGCTTCTCCTTTGCCTATTATTCTTGCCGCAACTGAACAACGTAATATCGTCTTCTATTTCCATTGTGATAGTAATATCACCAGAAATTAAATAGCTTATCTTTTCTAAGATTATAAACCAAAATCGATGGTTGTTTGTCCCGGTAGAGCAGTTTAAACGTATTTCTCTAAATACTAGATAATATTATCACTGAGTTTGTAATATTAATTCAGCACTTATAATAGACGCGCTTTAGTAACTAAAATTAGATACAAGAATTGAAGTCCAGTTTGGTATTAATTTCATTGAATAAAGAATTGATAAAAATAACAATCTAACTACAGATTCTTTTGGGTATATCTACAATTGTCAATGGATAACTACTATGTTCATTCTATGACAATGCCGAAAAAATCTTAGGGAGAGATACGTCGTACCTGTAGCTTATATTCATGTGACCATCATCAAACTCTTCATAAAAATGTTTGATGTTCATCTTTTCTAGTTTTGAGTGAAGCATTCTTGCGCCCCACTGAAGATTGAATTCATCTTTGATTCCACAGTCAATGAAAATAAGCTTAAGTTTTTTCAAATTCTCCCTATAATTTTCTATCATTCTAACTGGATCCCATGCAAGCCATCGGTTCCATACCTCTGGTATTGTCTCACCTGTATTGAGATCAAAGGGTAAATCCACGCCCATTTCTTTTGATTTAGGATTTGGTGAATAATGTGCTGCCATCCCAAGAGTATTCAATGGAAGCGTATCATTTTTCTGATGACGATTGGGTTTCTTCCAGAATTTATTTAGCCATTTCTTAGGTCCTCCCGATTTCCTAAAGGCATCAAGAGCTTTAGGAAAATCTGGAGGATAACAGTATTCAAAACCAGCATCCCCTGAGTGATCCACGACTCCTTGAAATACATCAGGATGTCGCATACCCAAGATGATGGAACCATAACCTCCAGAAGATTTTCCCCATACAGCATGTGCAGAAGTGTTGTAGTTTTTATCTACAAATGGCACAATCTCATCAGTAATGTAATCTTCGTATCTACCCGTTGCTGAAGAATTGATATACTGATTTCCTCCAAATCTTGTAAAACAATCCAGCAACACCAAAATCATTGGCCCACACTTTCTTTTTGAGATCAGGCGATTCATTCTTTCTTCTATGTTTTCTGCAAATGGATCAGCATTTAATAACATCTTCCCCTGGCCACCAAATCCTACAAGACCAAATGCGGCAATATAGCCTTTAGAATTACTTTGCGTATATTCTGGAGGTAGATAAACCAAGACGTCTCTTACATAGGGATCTTTTAATGGATTAGATTTTAGTACCTTGCTTGCATAGCGATGCGTAATTATCTTCCCTTTCGATCTGTTCATCAATCTGGCCAATTAAAACAATATTGAATTTGTTGGTTATTAGTTTTCTACTATTTCTTGTATATTTAGCTAATCTCCAGTATCTCCAGTATGATACATCACGATATCGATTCCCTGCTCCTATCTGCATGGATCATCTAGATGAGAGACAATATATATGTGAGTGTAATTACAGCAATCACTATTTGTAACTATGAACCTATCATTTGACGATTTTCTATTCAGTGAAATTGAATTTGTGGATTTTTAAACAAACTGAAAGAGATATCATCAAGCTGTATAACTCTTTGACTCCTTACGTTCGGACAGCTGTGAATGATTCTAATGATTATATGCTTAACTTTGGATATTGGATAAATAATAACGATGATCCCGTCAATGCTCAACATGAGCTCAGTGCGATATTTGGCAAATTCGCAAAATTCGAAACTGTTGAATTGATTGCCGATGTTGGAAGCGGATTCTCAGCTCCTGCTGTTCAATGGAGATCAGAGTATCCTCATCTAAGGATTTTGTGTGTTGATATTAATTACATGGAGTTGAGTACAGCTAGGAAGATGGTAATTTTTTCTACTCCCAATTCGTCTCCTGCTTCTTTTGATCACATATCTTTGATCAATGCCAGCTCAACCAGGCTGCCATTTGGGAAAGATAAGCTTGACATGATCGTGGCATTTGAATCAGCACAACATTTCCAAAGCATAGG
>JARBAV010000340.1 GCA_029237515.1 Nitrososphaerales archaeon | reverse complement strand
TATTTGATTTCCTGCACTCTGATTCGATCCTTGTGCGAACACCGAATCTGATACCGACAATACAGAGAATAGTCCCAAGCACAGTACCAATACGCCTACTGTACTATATTTTGTTTTGGTTATGACCATATCACAATCAATGATGCAACTTACTCTATAACCCTTTCATTTTCTATGAACGTCTTCTATTTTTCTATTTCTTATTAAATAATACTTTTTCTGCTTTCATGAAAGAAATGAAGTACTCTTCTTATCTTTAACTTATAGCAGACAATTTTTTGGTTCTTCACTCGTTGATGCAATAGGGTGCCGCACACCTGGTTCGCCTTCTCTTGACATACGTATATTCAGTAGTCACTATACAAAATAATGGTGGATATAGGAGATATAGAAACGGTTGCCAATGAATATATAGTTGTAAGAGAAGGCGTGGGTAAAATAAGGCATTTCTATATACCCAAATTACAAATAAATAATTATGATGGAAGTGCTCTTTGTGTAGCTGTTCCAGGCGGCCTAGTAAGTGCCAAGTTCGAACGAGAATCACCACCGACTCCAGAAGAAGTAAAATCATTATCTCGGGGATAAACGGAGCGTTACCGAAAATAGTAAACGCCGCGCTGTCATCTCAAATTCGATTACTTACCTCAGCTCTTGCAAGCCATCAAAAAAACACAGAGTAAAAATAGTAGTATCCAATATGTAATAAAGGGTACCCAGTTTTCGTTACAACACCAATTCTTTAGGAATTCGTGAGCCGACTTATTATCGTTTTAAATAGCATTTTCCGGGATCGGAAGGCGTTACGCCATTGAAATCATTGTGGATATCAAGAGGCGTTTTATTCAGAGTGATGTTGCATTCCAAGCCGGCTTTATTGGCAGCTTCCACTCCTAATGGTGAATTGTCTACAACAAATCCCTGTGTAGTGGCCATATTCACGTTGTATAAAGTAATTACAAAGGGAAAAAGGATCCAGTTTCCCTTCTTCCAGATCGACATTACTGATTATGAAGTCAAGATACATGGCTCAAATATTATTGTGTTGGGTCCCATTTCAGTGAAATAGGATGTATCCTTTTTGAAATGGTCTAGAATACCTTTAAATCGCAACTAGATCAGATAATAATGGTGAAAGGGCAAGACCTACAAATTCTCGGTATCGTTGCCAAATTGGCACATAATGACGTCAACAAAGAGGTCCTCGAAACAGACATAATTGAGCAAAGTGAACTTCCAGAGTCCGAAGTGAGGAATCACTTGAATGAACTGGAATGGCTGCATTTAGCAAAAGAGGCATCACCCAAAGCTAGTCGTGCAGAATTTAAGTTGTGGAATATAACAGAGAAAGGGTTGCAGGAATTATCTACTAAAGATTCTGGTTAGCTACAGTTTTGCGCAGATAAGCTATCATTAATCATTTGTTCTTTCAAGATTGAGTGGGGAAACCTATATAGCATTTGGTCCCTAGTTCAGTAGTATGGGAGGAATCAGAATTGAGTGAAGACTTTGTAAAGGTTGCTGAAACAAAAGACATTCAATCATCTAGCATGAAAGCGTACGACTTGGCAGGCGAGAAAGTCTGTGTTGTTAATGTAGAAGGAAACTACTATGCTATAGGAAATGTATGTACCCATGTTGGTGGACCGCTAAACGAAGGTACGCTTGAAGGATATAATGTGGAATGTCCCTGGCATGGTTCTAAGTTTGATGTTAGGACAGGGGAGCCAACTAAACCTCCGGCACGACAGCCAGTTCCGTCCTATGAAGTAAAGGTAGAAGGGAATAATATACTACTTAGAAAACATCAATGATTACGAATATTCTAACATTGATGATGGAAGAGAAGAGAAATAGTAACAATGTAGATAATAGATGAGCAAAGGTGTTTATAGAATAACCATGTAGGAGCGGAACCAGTAGCCCGCAAAGTAAGATAGATTTCCATATCCGTATTTTGGGAACTTTGAGTAGAATTAGCTGTAAGATGACCCTTGATAAAAAAATTAAATGAATTAAGTCTGGATGCTCGGT
>JARBAV010000339.1 GCA_029237515.1 Nitrososphaerales archaeon | reverse complement strand
TTTGAAATCCCAATGTAACAATCGAAATCACACGCTTTACGTAGCAGTTTTTGTCAATAAATATTCCTCGATAAAAGGCAGAGCCGAAGACAATCATCCTTTCCCGATTTCATCACCAATTGACTAACCAATGACCAATCATATTGCTTTAGTTGTGCATTCCTCTATCATAAGGTTAGTAATTTCATCGACCCATTCTTTAGTGATAGGCCTATAGCATGATTAAATGTTAAGCTGCCTGCAGAAGCCAGCCTATTGTAAACGGGTAAGCCTTCCAGTAGTTCAAATAATAATATGTTTGTACTATAACCCAGCTGAGCTTCATACGCTTGAAGTTTCCAAAATTAAAGTATAAGGCTATGGTGTATGCTATCTTTGTCCAGCCTACGACAAAACTCCATAATTGGAGAGTGTAAGATCCCCGGTGTGGACACGGTTGGATTCTATCGTGAGCGGACCACCCCCTTGCCCGACTGGCGCAGAACAGTGAAATGAAAGTAGGTGTCCTTGAGGTCGAGGGCGATTGAGGCCAGCGTCTTCGTGGTACCACTCCCGATCTCCGCGAGGTCGAACTCGATCCCATTTGGGAGGTTAATGCGGACGCGATGCTCAGTCCCCGTCGCGGGGCTTCGGATTGGACGGGCGGTTGACTCGAGCACGTCGGGAATCACGATGCGTGATTTTCGGTGCTCGATATTCGCGTCAATCTCGATGCGTTTGAAAAGCGGGGGATGGATCGTGTTTGACATCATTCGATAGACCCACCAATGGGTCGCCCCCTCGTTGGTCTCGCCACCGTACAGGATGGTAACAAGAGCGTCTCGTTGCTTGTCATCCGCCCTCTCATCGATAACAGCCTGAATCTCGCCATTACCCTCATAGATTGGTCCGGGCCAGGCGTAGAGGAGGGCTGCGCCGAGGCCATCGAGGCCCACGTCTCCAAAGTGACCCTTATCTATGCGAACGGCCGCGAAGCCGCGACAGTCTCCATGCGTAGGGCGGAGTGACTCGAACTGACAAGGACAGGCGTAGTCGCAATTACAATTGCTGAACTCGGCTCCTTCGATGTACCAGTCAACCTGTGCCATGATACCCTCCGCCAGAACTACCTCCCGACGACATGCCGATACTCGTGTGCTGCGCCAAGACGACGACGAAGATGATGAGATCTGTCGCCTTCCTACCTCCCACGGATATGTTGCCGGTTGGATTACCGTACTTATGAAAGAACACCAAAACAGACTTTGAAGAAGAATTAAAGCCAGACGCTCCAGAATCAAATCTAACGCTTACCCTTCCTATCCCATTATACTGAATGTGTCCTGGAGTGGAAGCACATAGGCTTACATCGTACAAAGGTGATAGTCCATCATCGAACTGATATAAGCATTGAGCCATTTTTTGAGTTACTACTAGTAATAGTATATAATGGTTCAAAGGTTTAAGTTATACTCCTTTGCTACTATCTTTGTTTTCTAGCTGACTTCTTTCTCAAACACTTATGGACGATGTTCCGTAGGATATTTCTATCTATTCGCAGGTTTTCCTGCGTAAATATTGTTCTGTGCTATCATTTGCGTAATATCGCAAGCGATATCACTAGGGAGAGTTTGTTAATCTCTAGCTAGTAACGCACGTCAATGCCAGCAGATTAGACGGAGTCTAAAACTATCAAGGCAATCATCGAATGATGTTGCATCCTTGTCTGGAGTTCCGTCGCCTTTCTCCACTGCAGACTGCAATTAGAATTATTATGGTAAGATGGTCGTATCGCTTTCGTTAGCTGAACATGTAAGATTTGTACCTACTTCGTCTTTCACCTCGTCACATGGTCTACCTTCTCCCATTTTTTCATAGTGGACATCACCATTTGGTGTCTTAAAGCATAACGATCCTGATTTTGAATTATATGTCCAACCAGTGCCAGGAGGAGAAGGATCTTCGCCTGGTATGCTATTTAAGCGCTAACGATATCTTCATATTATCTGCTATCCTTCTTTGTGTATAACCCTTAACAGACAATTCTTTGCCTTTATCTCTACGCCAGTTTAATCTCTGTTCACTAATAGTTCACTTATCTCAGTTGCGCTCTGACTAGAGTCTTGTTTCTCCCTTGAGTATCAGTTATCGTTATTTTTGAACGTATGAGGAGCGCATCCTGATTTACCAAATATTCATTTGCGTTAGCATCAAGGATATCTTCATATCTGTCGTATTCATCGTATGTCCGCTCCAGCCCACTATACTCAGAAACATACCTCATTGAAACATCTGAATAGTTATTACTTTTGCTACCATCGCTTAGACTAGACGCAACACTCTTAGAATTCTTCTGAGGTTTTAAGTCTATGAAATCTTCCTTCCTATCCTTATTAGCATTAGATTTTGTATTAGCGACCATCTAATACAGATATTATAATATTCGATTTATAAAAAGGTTAGACTTACTTTGCTATTTTGAGGCATTAAACTCTTTTTTGTTCAACTACCCGTCATATCTAGGAATTAAAGATTTCGATTTCTCCAACCCATGCTAATTATCAACTTGTAATGGTAATCACAAAGATATGCCTCGAATTCATACCTAAACTTTGTTAAGTCATCGCAGCAACAATCACTCAGTGCACAAGTAATCTCACTCTTTGCTTTTGCTGGAAATTTCATTTCTCTATACTTTCAACCACTTTTATTTTTGGCCCTGGGATGCTGTTAGTTATTTGAGGTAAACGAACGAACAGGTAGATCCCAAGACCGGCCGGGCCCTAAAAATATAGTCCCTACAAATTGGATAGTATTTTACCTTAATAAAATAGAACGATTACAATGAATACATTGAATGCAGCAGCATCGGCCTTATCCAGTATTAAGGTATTTCCTTATCTGCGCTAAATCCCTCTTCAATTCTTTTCTAGATATAAAAATAGGAGAGGAATTCTGGTACCTTGATTGACCTGTTGATATTGTTACACTATTACCGTCGCCGTGGATTTGGGAGGCAGCATTGGCACACTGGCCACAATTATTACTGCTTTGTGATATTGATTGCTTAGTCATCGCATGACAGCCTCCTTGTTTGGGGGCATAAAACCTCCTGTCTATCAACGAAATGTACTGCCTTCTCAACTACAGTAGCATTAGTAATCAAATCTACCTTCATTGAATAAGAAAAATAAGAAAAATAAGAAAATTTAAGTGGAGTTAGATTAGTCGTTTTGATTTACGCTAATGGCTACAGAATTCCCCTTTCCTTGCTGTTGAACCCCAACATTGGAACATTGCTCACAACCACCACCATTGCTCTGCGATAGTGATTGACTGTTACTGTTTCTGTTCCTATTCTTGCGTGCATCTGCATCGTCTGACAATGCAATGGTCGCTGAAGTTATTAGCACTGAGGTTAATGCCGCTACCAACATAATAGCTGTTAGTTTTGCGTACATTTGTGATATTCGATATCATTAAAGTACTAGATAACTGTTAAGAACATATGTTCCAGTACATTCCACCACTGCCTAATGGGATTTAACAAATAATTCCTCCATCTTATTGTATGTCATGAGTACCTGCATACCTTTAGCAGTAGTTTTGAACGCCCTCTCTCCCTCAATATATTCTAGTAAGTCGCATTGAATTAGATGCATCAAATACTCTGTCAATATGTTGTATGATAAGTACGTCTTGTACTGAATCTCCGTTCTTCTCACCTTATTTCCATTAGTCACTTCAAGAATAGACGCAATTATTTCGGATCGGGATCTATGTTTGAGTTGCTTTGGCATCTCTTATTCTATATTATTACTGACGACATCTATTCTTATTTATGACTAATGTAACTACTAGAAGAATTTAGTGCAAGTTTTGAGTTTGAGACTGCGTTTAAGATGTGAATCTGTATCAAGTCGTCTCGCAATACGATACGTTAGATGTTACGCGCATATACATATGTGTGTAGGACATGCAGGTCCAATTTTCAATTGATTAAGATCTCGCCGTCACCCGATAACTTGAGGTTCTGTCAGTACTGTGGGCAAGCAACTGTTAACTCGCATCGATTCATCTTCTATTAGATCAGTGTAGTAACCGAAAATTCGCCCGCAAGTAGAGACACTGAAACGTCTTTCAACATTGCAAATGCTAGAACATCAACTTTCCTCGTCTCTAATACAGATCGATTCATCCTTTTAGGGCCTCGGTGAACCTTGTTTGACTTGGGTTACCACTTTTGGGATTGCAATACCAAACAAATAAGCAGCCACATACACCAATTATTGTTTCCAATATTCGTTCTTCAAAACAAAATGTAATATTTGTTGTGGTCGGTTCTGTGTACAAGTAACCAAAAAACCAGAAAAGTTGAGAAGGTTGGCGTGATGTACTGTTGACTTTTGTGTGTTGCAGATGCTGCTATAAGTGCACTTCCAGCGAGAATGCCAATCGTCAAAGGCTGAAGGTGAAGTGCAAGTTAACAAAGAAGCAGACGATGCACCAACGAACGCTTTCACGCCAGACACTACGGGATTAGAGGAGGTGCATTCAAAGGTTAGGAAAAAGAGACGGGCCATCCAACATGAACATGCTATTCTTTCAACAAAGTATACCGGCAAGACATTTGAAAAAAGGATAGGAGCAGAGTTAGAGTAAAACCATAATTTGATCTGTCGGAAGGCAGATAGCAATTTCACGAGGGAGA
>JARBAV010000338.1 GCA_029237515.1 Nitrososphaerales archaeon | reverse complement strand
TGTGATGATCACGAATCAGGATTAGCAGAGAATTTCTCCAATCTGCTCGAACCATGTAAGCTGAGACGACGATCAGAAGACCAGTCACACGAGCTGGCAAGAAATTGAAAATAGTATCAAGCTTGGCTGGCATCCAACCCAGATCCTTGTAGTAAGGATCCTTGTATCCAAGCATGGAGTCCAGTGTATTAACTACTCTATAAGCCGTACAACCTACAGGTCCGAGAATTGAGTAGAAGAATAATGGAGATATGATTCCATCGACAATGCTTTCGCTAATACATTCGATAGTCGCAGATTGGATATATTCTCCATTCAAGTTACTGGTATCCCTCCTGACTATCATTGATAAACCGTATCTAGCTTCTTCCAACTTTCCCTCTTCTATTGAGCGAAGGATCTGGATAGCAGATTTCTCCATTCCTTTCAGTGCCATTGATATCTTTAGCATGATTGCAAACAAAATCATGGTAATCAGTATTCCCATGAAAAGATCGGTTAACGAAGCCACGGTTATTGTCAGCAATGCCACGCCCGAAACAAGCCCACAGGAAAACAAGATTCCTTTCACCTTTTCAATTTTACCCTGTGAAATTGAATCTATTCTCACCCCACTGTGTTTCAAATGGGGGGTAATGAGTTCGATTAACTTACCGAGCCATGAGACTGGATGGTACCTATTTCTGGGGTCTCCAAACATTAAGTCTAGGACTATCCCAAGAGCTAAGCCACCCGTCAGAAGAACAAACTGCTCATAAATCATTCTCTAATTCAAGTATTTCCTTTGAAATTTTTTTTATGTCAATCATTGGTTCGATTTCTCTTACCAAATTTTGAATTTGTTCATCCAATGCAGCGTCAAGGGCAGGAGCATTTGTTTCAGTAGGGTCTATACCATCGAGGGAATCCTCTTTAGGCAAGTTTACTTCTACCTTAGTTACTACTCCGTAGAACTCCTTGTTTGTAATTATATTGACAGTTGACATGGCTGATTCTAAAAGTGATATATCCCCAAGAAATTTATTTATCATAAAGCCTCTAACAAGTTCCCTATCGGAGGGTTTTAGAAGCGACATTGTCCCTACGATACTGGCAAAGCATCCACCCCTTTCGATGTCGGCAACAATGATAACTGGAGCGCTTACTTCCCTTGCGAGAAGCATATTTGCGACATCATATTGTTGGATGTTAATCTCGGCCGGGGATCCTGCCCCCTCCATTATAACTATATCATTGTCTTTTCTAAGGCTATCCAAAGAATTAAGAATAATTGGAAATGCATACTGCAACACAAATTTTTGATAGTAATCCTTTGCATGCATTAGCCCGTGAGAATGACCCTCTATAATTACATCACTTACATAGTTTCCGTGTGGTTCTAGTAGAATAGGATTCATTCTTACGTCAGGATTTTTTCTAGACGCAAAAGCTTGAACAGCTTGAGCCATTGAAATCCTCTCTGAGGTGTCTTCAATTCGGTAAATTTTTGAGGACATATTTTGAGACTTAAACGGTGCAACCTTGTATCCTCTGTCTGCAAAAATCCTACATAACACAGTAACGATTGTAGTTTTTCCTGACCCTGAAGATGTACCCTGAATCATCAAGACTTTTGCTGTCATGGCTCCATTGAACTTAAAGCGTCTATAAGAATGGCGTTTTCTGTGTGTTTTTTAACAGCAACCCGAATATGCTTTAGGCCCATTCCAGTAAACGTACTGCAGTCACGTACCAATATTCCTTTATTGTTTAGAAGATAATTACGAACTTCAGTTGAGCTTTGATCCGAAACGTCTATCAAAAAGTAGTTGACGTCAGATGACATAGGAGAAAATTTCGTTTTCTTTTTTAGTTCTTTTACCATAAAATTTCTTTCGCGTCGTATCAGTCTCCTGGAATTCTCTAAATATGATTTATCTTTTAGAACCAACATCCCTATTTTTTGAGCTACACCATTTACGTTCCAAGAAATCATGTTATCGAGCATGAGATTTATCAGATTCGGGTTACACACACAATACCCTAATCTGATGCCTGCCAGACTAAACGACTTTGTCATCGATCTCAGTATCACCAGATTTTTGTATTCTGAAACCAATTCGATCATGCTATTATTCTTTTTACCGCTTCCTCCTACTAATTCAATAAAACACTCATCTAAGAACATCTGAGTATGTGGATCAATATTCTCAATTATTTTTCTCGCCGATTCTGTTGACAATATTCCTGTTGGGTTGTTCGGATTACAGAGGAAAACCGCATCACACCCTTCCTTTGATTCTTTCAATATGATTTCAGGATCATGTTCCCAATTCTTTAAGGGAACAAATTTGATCGTTGCTCCCAGCCTTCTTGCCGAAAGTTCGTATTCACAAAAGGTAGGAGCAGAAATTACTACCTTCCCACGAATGAAGGTACGTGCGAAAATGTGGATTAGTTCAGTGGCACCATTGCCAACCAACAGCCATTTTGGGTCCAGTTCTAACCCTAGGTAGTCTAGAATGCACTTCTTCAATTCCCTACAAGACGGATCAGGATAAGTTGTACAGAGACTATCCAATTCTCTACTCACCTCATTTAACAATTCCTTTGAGATTCCTAAAGGATTGACGTTGGAGCTGAAATCGAGTTGAACCAAAGCAGGGTTAACAGAATAAATTCCTCCATGAAAACAATCATAATTCGGTTTATTCTTCATCATCGAAGTCATCCAGTAGCTAATTTCATCCATCATTATAATGTAGATGCCGGATATTGGGGGGCATTAGACATATTTTCGCTAAGTATCAAATTGTCTCGTGAAAAGATTATTAGATGTAGCTTACCAAGCCAACCTGATGTTGAAGGTAGCTTTAATCGGCGCCACTGGAGCGGTAGGCCAAGAGTTTGTGCTGGCGCTAAACAAGCATCCGTGGTTTGAATTGTCTACAGTCGTTTCATCTTCTAGATCAGCTGGAAAAAAGTATGTGGATTCTTTAAGGGATCCCTCTTCAGCTATATTGAGATGGCATAGCAGAAACGAAATTCCTGACTACGTTCGTGACATGATTGTCACGACGGTAGATCATGTCAGGCCAGAATCGTTTGACCTTGTATTCACTGCCCTGGAATCAGATGATGCTCTCAAAATAGAGCCCAATTTTGCGAAATCTGTACCTGTCATAAGTACTGCGGCAGCTTTTAGATATGAAAGCGATGTGCCCATAATCATACCGGGAATAAATGAAGATCATATTGACCTGTTGAATATCCAGAAAAGACAGCGTAAATGGAAAGGCTTTGTGTGTCCGTTACCTAATTGCACCACAACCGGACTAGTGATTACATTAAAGCCAATCATGGAAAATGCAGGCCTAAAAAGCGTGATCATGACGTCCATGCAAGCCCTCTCAGGGGCCGGTAGATCACCGGGTGTTGTCGCTTTAGATATTATGGATAATGTAATACCGTATATTCCCAAGGAGGAGGAAAAGGTCCAAGTTGAGACGAAGAAAATCCTCGGTAAATTCGATAAGGATTCCGTAAGCCCAGCTGATCTTAAGGTTAGTTGTACATGTACTAGAGTACCGGTGTTGGACGGTCACACTGAGGCTGTGTTCGTAGAAACAGAGAAACCTCTGGAGCCAGACGAGGTGAAGCGGCTGATGACAAAGTTTTCAGATTCCGTTAACATCCGGAAGCTACCGTCGGCACCTAGAGATTACATCATCGTGCACGACGATCCTACCAGACCCCAACCT
>JARBAV010000337.1 GCA_029237515.1 Nitrososphaerales archaeon | reverse complement strand
TATAGCTCCCTGATTGAGTTAATAGTACCTTCATATGATTCTACGAAATCAATTAATTGTGTTATATCATCATGGACCATTTCAACATATTTGACATCCTCTTTATCTTTCACCGTATGTAGGAGAAAATTAATAATATTTCTTACGTACCAAAATTGTCGACGTAACAATATTGCCTGTCTGGACAATGTATCAATACTCTCAAAAATAGATGGTAGTGGACGGACAAAGGATCTCCTTTGATACTCATTTACCGATAATTCTAAAGCAGTTAATAGTTGCTCATATTTGGTAACTAAGGACGCAAGTATATTATAATACAGGGCATCTATGCGTGTATTTTTTAATGTTTCGTTTTGTACATTAAATAATCTTTCCACGATTTGTTTAAGATCAACCTCATGTGAATGGATAGTTACTAGCCAATTGTTTCCCAGAAAAAAATAAACTGATTCAATGAGTAAAGTTTCAGGATCCTTATTTTTCATGTCTGAAATAACGGTAAATGTATGTTTATCTAATTGACGAATCTCGGGTCTTTTTGATTTATTAATACAGGTTTGAATTGCCTCCTTATTCAGATTAAATTTCTTTGCAAGTCTATCATATTCTTTTTCATCGGGATCAATAACATCAACCCAAACATTATAACCTTCTTTTGTATCTTCAATGGATCCGTCCATTTTAACTTGGTCCTTATTGTAAGAAAGTACTGTACTCAAATTAAATCTCTCGATTTATTATCTGCACCAAGATATAAAAGCGTAAGCAGCCAAGGCAAAATTAAATTATTTTCAATAATATGCTTATATTACTGGATGATTTCATCAAATATCATAGGATTATATGCTTTATATAGTCTATACCAGTTCCTTTTCTTGGTACTAATCAATAAATAAGAAGAATCTTTTGGAAAATATATGGTTGTTAAATTCGTAATTGAGTAATAATGATATTCTCTTTCATATTTTTTTGAGTTGATCTTGACTTGTTGAACTCTTATAACAAATGTTGAGGTACATGATATATGAGCAACATAAGTAACTGGGATGATATCGTAAAAAAAGAAGCACGTGGCATAAATGACTATGACTTGGGTGAGGTTCACGAGGTAGAACCAGAAATTGTCGTTACAAAGAAAGGAGTTGTGGATAAGGACAAGTTTTACCTGCCGAAAAGCCTAGTGGAGCGATTTGACGGGCATAAAGTTTTCTTTTCGATAACCAAAGAAGACGCCCAGAACTACAGAAAAGATTAACGATCTTTTCTTTTCTTTTTTATTTTATTATTTTTTATTATGATTAGGATCCTTTTCGAAAAAATGTAAACTCATATCCATCAAGATTCAATTTTGACTTTTTGGTTTTTTGTCAAGAATTTTGTAGGCGGATCGTTCTTTAGCTACAAGAATGCTATTTTTTCTGTGTTTTTTATCTACCAGAGATACTAGCATTACAAATTGCAGAGGTAATACTTTGCTTGATTTTTCGTTTTAACTTTCGTTAAACGCCTATCAAGCTTCTTCAAACCAAGACGCTTTTTACTCCTCGTGGAATATGATAAAGCTAGATAACAAATCTAATCTAGATTGGAACTCAAAATGATAGTTATTCATCTAAAACCAGCGAAAAGAGATTAAGGAGAACAAATCTATGAGTAATATATTGAAAATAATGATTATTGATGATGATGAAGATATTTTAAATCTATTTCATGACTTTCTGACTAAGGAAGGCTATAATGTAGCTACGTTTTTGGAGCCTTTGAAAGCATTAAAGGAAATTGAAAGCAACCCTTTGTTGTATTCGCTTATTATTACAGATATTAGAATGCCTGGTATATCTGGAATTGAATTGGTTAAAAAGGTCTCTTCTATCAATGACGACTTGAAGGTAATACTGATGAGCGCATTTGAGATAAATGGAGATGATCTGAAGGAATTAACTTACAACGAACATCTTCAAAAGCCTGTCCACATGAGTGCACTTGTTAGTACTATTCGACAGATACTGGGCGAATCATGATATCTTTGTATTTTCAGTTCTGATAGCACTTCCAGGATGAAAATGTAAATCACCTAATCAGGTTGCGCTGCAATCTACAATCTTCCTAACAAATTCTAAGTTCAGGTAACCAAAGTTAATCCGCCATCAACGTACAATGTCGTTCCTGTAATATACGATGCAGCAGGCGATGCAAGAAAAACGGCTACTTTTGCAATTTCTGATGGCTCACCCATTCTGTGCATCGGTATCTTATTTTCCTCCTCCCTTTTCTTCTTTTCATCTTGCAAGACGTCAATATTCATCATAGTAGCGATGGCGCCTGGCGCTATGGCATTGATTCTGATACCTCTGTCCGCCACTTCTAGTGCCATAGTTTTAGTCAACATCTCCATCCCACCTTTCGAAGCGGCATAGGGTACCGCTAATGGCATCGGAGTAGTCTGATGTACCGATGAAATGTTAATGATGGAATACTCCGAAGGACGATTATTTGACCGTCTATTTTTCATATATCCTAACATCTTCCTCACAGCCTCCCGACTGCAAAGAAACGAACCCTTTAGATTTATATCCAATACTTCATCCCACTCTGCACTTTGTATATCCGTTGTATTCTTTTC
>JARBAV010000336.1 GCA_029237515.1 Nitrososphaerales archaeon | reverse complement strand
GGACTTGCTTATGTGAATTATTAGTCCTCATGAAGGTCGCTATTTCGGTGAATCAAGCGAGAGATTCGACGCTATTGCATCAGATCAAGAAAGTCCTAGATTATGGTGGTTTTAATGTTCAACTAATGAGGGATGGCGACTATCGTGCCGCAAAGGATGTTGATCTCATAATTTCTGCAGGAGGTGATCGAGGAATTCTAGATTACTTTCATAAGGTGGTTACAGATTCTGCCCCTGTACTAGGAATATACGAATCAGATTCGACAGGATTCCTTGCTCAACTCGATGTCCGCGACCTAGAAGCATCTCTAGTTCGAATAGACAAAGGAAATTTCGAAATTGATCAGGTGTTTAGAATTGCCGTTAGGGTAGATGGCAGGGAGGTAGAACCGGTGCTCAACGACGTTGCTGTATTCCCAAGTAAAAGTGCCACACTAATGGAGCATGTTTTAAGAATAGATGAGAAAACTGTTTGGCGTGACAATAGCGACGGCTTGATTTTGTCTACCCCAACTGGTTCCACTGCTTATTCAATGTCCGCTGGGGGCCCAATGGTTCTACAGAAATCTCAGGTCTTCGTTGTAGTATCTGTTAATTCATTGGACAACACAAGACGACCCTTAATAATCCCAAACGATACTACGGTAGAGGTAGCTGATATAGTTAGCAGGTATCATTGTGAAATTGTCCTTGATGGAGGCACAAGAATGGGAATTAAGAAATCACTTCAATGCTCCAAACATGAGGTTCCAGCAAAGCTAGTTAGGCTCTCAGGAAATTCATCTATAATCTCAGTGATTGCCAAGAAAGTAAGGCTCGCTGAGGATTTATTGAGTATGCCGCCAAGCGCAAAATTGCTTCTCAAGACGTTAGAGTATGAAGGTGCTCTAAGTCAGAGGGATCTATCAACTAGGACGATGTTGCCAGAACGAACAGTGAGATTAGCGTTAAGGCATCTTCTCACCCGAGGCTATGTGAAAAAAAAGACTTCCCTTCGTGACGCCAGGCAGCGAATTTATGAGCTCAAGCTCTAGATGATGCGGACTCTACAAAAGCCAAAAAACTTCTTTCTGGCTTTCCCAACCTACTACTGAATTCAGAATGATATTGTGTTGCAAAGTAGAATTTGTGCTTTGGTAACTCCAATATTTCAGTGCGCTTGCCCCCATCAGAAAATCCAGATAATACTAAACCCCCTTTTTCCAAGATTTCCAAATATCTTTGATTAAGCTCATACCGGTGGCGATGTCTCCCACTAATAGTGTTTGTAAGATATATTTTCTTAGCCATAGTATTTGCCCTGATAACGACTTGATGACTTCCCAATCTCATAGAACCTCCTAGTTTTAGGTTATCCCGCTGCTCGGGCATAAATTCCACGATCGGATCTCTGACTTTCGATTCTACCTCTGCGGAGTTAGCCTCTTTAATTCCGCAGGCATTTCTTGCAAAAGCAACCAATGCAAGCTGAAATCCAAAACAAATTCCCAAGTAAGGTATATTACGAATCCTAGCGTAATCTGCGGTTCTAATAATTCCCTCGCTTCCTCTCCTGCCAAAACCTCCAGGGACGACGATCCCATCAAACTTGCTTAAGTATTCGATGTTATGAAGTTTGTCGGTCTGTTCAAATCTTTCGGATTCGATCCATTCTACCTGCAGTTTCTTTCTAATCTGTGCTGCTGAATGTGATAGTGCATGATAAACGCTGACATAACTGTCTGGGAGAGAAACATATTTGCCTACGATAGCAATTTCAACTGTACCATTTTGATTGTAAAAACCTCTTGTAACTGATTTCCAGTAACTCAAATGAGGCTTTCTCCGTTTAAGCAATATCTTGGTACCTATGGCATTAACTATGTGCTGTTCTTGGAGCATCTCAGGGACATTGTAGATAGAAGGAGCATCATGACATGAAATCACATTTTGTTCTGGGACGCTTGCAAAGAGTGAAATCTTGTGTCTAACTTCTGAAGTTAAGGGTGTGCTACATCTGACTGCTAGTATGTCCGGTTGTATCCCAATTCTCCTTAACTCTTGCACGCTATGCTGTGTAGGCTTGGTTTTTTGTTCTCCGACTACATCCAAAACTGGTGCTAGGGTAACGTGAATAACAAGCGTATTGGAATCTCCCACTTCCAATTCTAATTGCCTCAACGCTTCTAGAAACGGCAAGCTCTCAATGTCTCCGACTGTGCCACCACACTCAACCACTAGAACGTCTAAATTATTTTCTCTTGATACCTCTCTTAGTCTTTCCTTTATTGTATCCGTTATGTGAGGAATTATCTGCACACATTGGCCAAGATATTTTCCACCTCTCTCTGCTTGAATGACGTCCGAATATATCCTTCCAGTTGTTATGTTATGTTCTTTGGAAATTGAGATATCAAGAAAACGTTCATAGGTTCCTAAATCCATGTCGCATTCCCCTCCGTCTTCGGTGACGAATACTTCACCATGGGCTGTTGGATTCATTGTTCCAGCGTCATAGTTGATGTATGGATCTATTTTTACACAGGAAACATTATAACCACACAGCTGCAAGAGCTTGGCTACTGAGGCTGTAATTACCCCCTTACCTAAGCCAGACATTACCCCGCCGGTAATGAAAATAAATTTACAATCCGTATTATCCTTTTTAGCCCGCACATCCAGGTTTTACAAATCTTATTATTATTCCTTTTTTTGTTCAAGATGTGCACAGACTAGTCTGTGCTTTCCATTGGAAGACAGTTGCGGAAAATTCCGGGATCAATAAACGTGCTCTTCTACATAACCTACATTTAGAAAAAATGTAGTTAGATGGCGAATATACTCGTTATCTCTATTTAGGCTGAAGACAGAGTTTGCAAGTCTGCTTTCATTTACCCAACCTATGGATTTGAGATCCCGGAGATTCCTCTTGATGTCTTCTCTCTTCAGGTGAGTCTTTTTTTGTAGTGCATAAATCGTGAGCATCCTAGGTTCCTCCGTTAAGGCTTTCAATATCTTCACCCTTCCAATGCTTCCTAATCCAACTTCCACAGTTTCTGTAGCGTTCATTTGTGCTCGCTAAGTTAGTGGCGTCGTGTCAGCTTTACTTTTCTTTGAATCATCGACTCTAGCTCTTCCAATGATTGAGATGGTATTCCTATATCTCTCAATGAGTTCACTTCAATAATTTTTCTAGTATGAAGTTCATGCAAGTGGTCTTCTATGTCTAATTTTTTTAGTTTGTATTCTTGCATCAGCTCCAATGAGGAAAGTCTTATCTCCTTAAGTTCCGCATAATGTCTCTTTTTCATTCGCAAAGTTCTAACGAGGGCCAGTAGCGTATACGTCTGATTCATTGATAGATCGCTAAAATCCTCTGGGGTCATGGAGGGTCTTATTCTACCATAGACTTCCCGTATTTGGTCAATTCCTATTCTGTCTGTAGCCCGCGTCTCGGCAAGATTTCCTGAATAAAGAAGTAAATCTAGCGCAAACCGTATGTCACTATTGTTGTGAGGCATTATTGTCAATTTGGCTATTTCATCGATCATGTCAGATCCGATAGCTGTGGCATTAAACGCCTCAGAGCATCTTTTGACCAATATATCAGTAACTTGTTCGAGAGTGTACGGAAAAAATTCCATTGGAAATCGACCAAGTGTACTTATTTCAGCTTGATCCAGTTTACCGTGGAATTCTTTGCTTCTGGCAATAAATATTACTCCTTTCACATCACATGAATTGTCCGGTTCAAATTCATTGAGTCTAGTCAAATCATAGATTATGCCAGTGTCTTTTGTAGTCTTGATTAAATAGTCAATTTCATCTAATACAATTAGACCATACTTCTTCTTCAGGTGAAGATGATGTAATAGATATCTGAGCATTTCTTCAGCACTAAGGCCCTGCGATGGCAAATCAGGTGCAAATTTTTCTAATAAAAATCTGTAAATACCATACTTGTTGCCGCCCTGGAGCTTCAAATTTACATAGGCCACATTGAGTGAATGTCCGTGATTCGCAAATTCTTCGGCTATAATTTTGGAAGCCTTGAGAACACTAGATGTTTTTCCTAGTCCTGCAGGACCAATCAGCTGTATTATAGAAAGAGGGAATTTTTCAGGGTTTGTGTATGACTCTTTAAAGACATCTCTTATCCTGTTTATTTCTCTTTCTCTATGAGGGAGCTCAGTTGGAATATACCTTGGCGATAGCTTGGATCTATCTTTGAATATTTTGCTCTCTGACATAGGTGATTATCCAGAATACCCATAACTCTGATATAATATTACTTACCGTATTAATCCCCGACTTTATCAGAATACAAATATTTACAATCTATTTATGACAAAACTTACTTCATTTCCACAATCACGCTATCGATTACGTGGCGATAATCTTCATCCCTCTTAAAGGTCAGTTCGCCCGTCAGGCGCCACGTTTATCTAACCGTGTTAGTCAGTTACTCAGTATTAAATTTAACTTTGATAAAAACGAAAATCACTAATTCATCTTTAAAAATATTCAGACAAATGAAATTGAAAGAGACCAAGAAGAATCGTAACGTACTGGTCTGCGCAGTGAATATTAAGAATTTCCCGCAAAAAAAAGTCTAGGCTAACCAAAAATAAGCACACCAGTAAGTTGGTTAGTTCTTAAAACGAAGCAGATATCACTGAGTGGGCGCGTTCAACACTGAAGTTTCGTTTAGGTAATATTCTCTTGCACCGACAAATATCTTGTAATAGCATTCGTTTACATCTTCCAAAGTAAGATCTGCGTGCTTGTTGGCAGCCCTAGTAGTGCAATTGAAGTATTTGGTCAGGGCGAATGCAGGCGCTACGGTACTGATGACTACGGTACACACAAAAGCAACTGACATTATTGCCAGAAGTGTAGATTTTCTTGTGAGGCTCATATTGATGAGCTGATATTATTTGTTTATAAGAAATACGTAGATAGGTTATATGCGAAAAACATCAATGAATTTCGAGGAGCCTTTGACAAAGACTATTTTCTGCGGCTTGTTGAATCTTCAAATAAATTGAAAGATAATCATGGCATAATTTGAATCTCATGTCCTCTTTTTAGGGGGGGCGCAAACTGACCCTAGAAAGCATGAACAAAATAAAGGTTTAAAGTAATTTAATCTGCGTCAGAGTAAAAGTAAGGTGATCTGAGTAATTGGACGGAAACCCTAATCACATTCTCATTTGTCCCATAACTACTCCTGCATGCTAACAGGCAAGATATACCAATTCATTCAAGCATTATCATTTAGCCTTCAATAGGCGCGAATAACGTTACTTTTCAGTAATGAAACATTGTTGCGGAACTATAGAAGAATGTTATTTAAAGAATGTCTTCGTAGTACATACTTTACCTATGAAATGGATTTGTATTTATTGTAACCAGATAATGGATAGCACAAACTTTAGAGATTTCATAAACGAAAGTAATAACGACAAAAATAGCAACCAGCATGCAGTAGTGGAATATCATGGTTGGCGTTTAGTACTAGACTAAAAAACATTTTTCTGGGGCTGCATTAAATCATTCAGACTCGAGTTTCAATCTAAGTCTTGTGTAATCTTTGGGTCTCAATCCAAGATACCCTATAAAAACATTGAAATGATACAGGTATTGCTTGGCCGATTAGTTGGACTTTAGTCCCTCCATAACATCGTAGATTTTTGGCTGATAGTCTGAGTCAATATTCCAAATCGAGACTGAAGAGTTGGTGCTGGTGTTAGTGTTAGTGTTAGGGTTGGAAGTTTGAAACGGCAAGGGGCTAACCATAATGATAACCTTGTTAGGCCCCAATTACCCAAGTTGTATTTAACGCCGTGTAAACTCAGCAAAATAAAGGTTTAAACGTCCATGTTAACAACTAACTTCTTCGATTGAGCGAGCCAAATTTTTTGAAAATTGTAGTCGCAATTGATGGTTCGGAACCGTCATTTGATGCAGCCGATTATGCAATTAGCTTAGCGGAATTGTACAATTCTCAATTGACAGCCTTATACGTAGTATCTGCTAGGATCCAGAAAGATTTTGATTCAGATATGTCTGAAGAAAAGATGCCAGATCAAATTAAGAAAATAATGAATGAAGCAAAAATTGAATCTGAACCATGGTTTAAGAAAATTAGGAGCACAATTGACAACGAAAGTTTGATCAATTTTCAGACAAAGATAATTCTGAGTTCTGTGAAAGTTCCTGGAGTTATTGTCAACTTTTCCGAAGATGCAAAAGCAGACCTCATAGTAATAGGCACACGCGGGAGGTCTGGCTTTAAAAAGCTCCTCTTGGGAAGCGTTGCATCTGATACCGTAATGTACGCACATTGCCCTGTACTTGTAGTAAAGTGAGTCCCCAGCTATCGATATGGTTTCTCGTATTTAGTTTCACATTTTACTCACGAGGACGATGATTAGCACCCATCCTATCTATCTTAATTTGTACCTCTCCATCGTACTTTGGTTTAACTGCTAACTGGGCAGGTGTATATATCAAATGCTCTTTTGTGAAGGCTGATAATTCATAATCATCTGTCATGTACAAGGCATAAAATGGGCAGGCATCAACGCACAATCCACAAAAGACGCATTTTCCATAATCGATTTGCGGCATGATGGCTTTTTTGTTTTGCTTCCACTGTTCATCAACTTTGACCATTCCAATAGCTTCTGCTATACCTTCGCATGCAATGGCACATAACTGACATCCTGTACATTTATCATGAAAAAGAATATGTCTTCCTCTATATCCAGCTATACCTACACCACGCTTTGGATCAAATTGATATCCATCGCCGACAAATTTCAATTTCTCCTCTGGATATCTAAAGGTAAACCTCTTGATCAATAGATGCTTTGATCCTGATTCAATAGTCTTGATAAACCCGCTAGCTGTACTACTCAATTTGGTGTCAACAAACCCCCCGGCCCCAGTACTCCTCCATAAATCAAAGCTAGAGCTATAAACATGTTTATGAATGACAGGACTATTAGCTTGTACCATCCAGTGTGTAGCAAGATATCTATTCTAATTCTAGGATTAATACCACGAATCACTAGCATTAGATGGATCATAAGAAAGGTCTTTGCGGTTAACCAGAATATTTCATTTGCAGTTGGAGCATGGTAGAATCCT
>JARBAV010000335.1 GCA_029237515.1 Nitrososphaerales archaeon | reverse complement strand
CATATATACACTTTTTTCCTGGCTTGTCATGTATTTTATGGAGCTAAATTAGACTGGAGATATCATGTGGAAACGTATCTAAATAACTTTAATAAGACCATTAATAGGCAAGATTATGAAAAATTCAGTTCTAAATCAGAGAAACGCGACAACCGGTACTTGCCATATACTTTCATAACAAATTCTATTTCAACTCAAAAAAAGTGTGATCTGAGGAATCGAAGAAATGGCACTATGGAGATAGGATCAATACCCAGCATAACAATCCAGGTAAGAGAATATCATATAGCAAACCAGCCAACTAGCCACCACTATCAATGCTACGAAGTAATTTTAAGGGCAATAAATTTAATGAAGTACTAATGAGGAGCCAATGATTTAGGATATTTTTCTTTTTCTTAATAGTACACTAATGCACAACTAGTTTGAAGAATATCTATGTAAATAGAATCTAGTTATTCAAGTTCCTTCATTCTTCCCAAGGGTGAAATCGAATTGAACGTGATCACATCTGGCACCCAATTCTACTGATGGTCATTTTGGTCTGAAAAAGTCATTGACGCTCTTAAACTTGATCTTTGCTACTACGACGACAGAAGCAATCGATATTGCAAGAACTAATGCAGCAAATGGGCCAAATTCTGGAACAATATGTGTCCCAGTAATCTCTATCTGCTCAGTTCCGTTACCAAATTCAATACGTAAAGTCCTTGCTTTAGTGGTGTTCTCGATTTCTTCATATTGTACGAACTGTCCATCAATAAATACAGCATAAGCATCGTCTGAGTTCGGCTGCCTTCGCGAGTCAATAATATCCCTTGGAAGCTCGATTGTTAATACTCCGTCAGAGGCTGACGAAATTTCAGCAGCAAGTGTTATATTATCTGTTTGGACCCACATCGTCTTCAATTGATTGTCTCCACTGAGATGGTACCTGATCTGATACGTGCCATTCCCTATCTCCAATTCTTTGGTATTTACAAGGTTGGAACCAGGAAATTCGTTTGGTTTGGAGATTGTCTCATTTTCTTGTCCGTGAACAATATATGAGGAAATTTCGATTGACATGAATAATGTAAATATTATGAGTCCGGTGAGTAGAAAATAATTTTGTCGTAATAAATGGGCCATAGCGGCGTTAATAGAACACAAATTTCTCAGGTTTAGTTGAATATAATGCATTTAAAGCTTTGGCTCTCAGTGTTACGTTTTCGCAGTAAACAGGCGCATTATTTGATTTTATCTTTTTTGTTAGGTTCATTCATGTTCTCTCAGGTTACATCTAAATAGGCAGCCTATCGTATTGGAAGAAGGTCACAGAAATTGGACGTTGCTACAGGTATTAAATTCCGAGAGTTAAGCTTAACTGATAGACTGGATCTCATTAAGAAAAAGGCTTCGCTTGAGGACAAAGATATCCAATTTCTTAAGGATTCGGTCGGTAGTTTGGGATTTGATAATGTAAATAGAATGATAGAAAATGCGATCGGAGTATTTCCCGTCCCAATGGGAGTTGCTACAAACTTTCTGATTAATGACAAACACTATCTCATTCCTATGGCAATAGAAGAGCCATCTGTGATTGCTGCGACAAGTAAAGCTGCAAAAATAGCCAAAGTCACTGGTGGATTTCACGCAGAGGCTGATGATTCATTAATGATTGGTCAAATTCAGGTGATACCAGATGATAAGCCTCATGAGTCAATATCGAGAGAAATTCTCGGTAAAAAAAATGAACTATACAAGATTGCAGCTTCTAAATCTAGAACATCCAAAGTCGAACGAATAGAAGTCAGAGCCGTCCAAGACGAGAGCCAGCTAGGCATGGGCATTATGATCATCGTGGAACTCCTAGTCAACACTCATGATGCGATGGGTGCTAACATAGTAAATACGATGTGCGAAGCGGTCGGACGCGCCATTGAGAATATTACAGGTAGCCGAACGATATTGAAGATCCTTTCGAATTATTCGGTGCGAAGACTTGTCAGATGCAGAGTCACTTTCCCGAAAAATCAAATTGGTGGAGATATCACCGTCGAAAGAATTCTATATGCTTATTCTCTTGCATATTCAGATGTTTACAGGGCTGTTACTCACAACAAAGGTATCATGAACGGTATTGATGCCGTAGCACTTGCGACTGGGCAGGACTTCCGTGCTATTGAGGCTGCGGCTCACGCTTATGCCAGCAGAGAAGGTCGTTACAAGTCATTGTCAAAGTGGCGCAGAGATGAAAATGGTGATCTTGTTGGCGAATTGGAAATGCCTATGGCTGTAGGAATAGTAGGAGGAGTGACAAAGGTACATCGGATGGCTGCTACGAGTTTGAAGATTCTAAAGGTTAATTCTTCCCAGGAACTTGCAATTGTGTTCGCGTCTGTGGGTCTAGCCCAAAATTTTGCAGCACTACTCGCATTGGCTTCTGAAGGGATCCAAAAAGGGCATATGAAACTACATTCAAGAAATATTGCTTTTATGGCCGGAGCAAGAGGTGACATGATAGACGTTATATCCGAACTCCTTGTTAAGGGAGGCAACATAAATCTATCTAGAGCGAAGGAATTGATGGCTAAATTCAGTCAAAATGGTCAAATCAATGATTAGATATATACAAAGGATCTGGCATCTCTCAAGCATTAAGCTATGTCTGTAGTTAAGTTTGCAATTCCTAAGGGTAGTATTGAAGAGGCAACATTTAGAGTACTCGAACAAGCATGGCAGACTGTTAGTGGCCATGGACGAACTTATCGCATTAAGCTTAGCGATCCAGACATTGAAGTGAAAATACTTCGTCCTCAAGAGATTCCCACCTATGTTCAAGAAGGCTTCTATGATGTCGGAATAACAGGTAAAGACTGGGTCAGGGAAGCCAATGCAAATGTTTCTCATTTACTAGATTTGGAGTACGGGCACGTTAACCAGGTAATTGCAGTACCTGAATATTTTCCAGTCAATAATTTATCGGAGCTGATCACAGAATTCGCGGAGAAAAAGAAAACTCTGAGGATTTCGTCTGAATATCTGACGACTACTTCTTCGCATATAAAATCAGATGGTGCATACGTTAAGTATTTTGGCGATTCTGATCCTCAGATCATTACCCCATGGTTGCGTGTAGGAACGAACAAGAATGTGCAGATATTCCTTTCTTTTGGGGCGACAGAGGCTAAACCACCAGAAGACGTAGATGCTATCTTTGATATTACTGAAACAGGAACGACTATAATGCAGAACAATCTTAAGATTATAGATAATGTGATGCAGTCGTCTGCAATACTAATTGCCAACAAGACGTCGTTGATGAATATAGGTAAGAGAGAGAAAATTGCAGATATGCTCGCTTTATTGAAGGGGGTAGTTGAAGCGAGAAAAAAAGTTCACATTTTTATGAATGTAAAGGAAGAAAATATTAGTTCCATTCTTGAAAGTCTCCCTGCTCTCAAGAAGCCTACAATTAGTAATCTAAGCGAAAGTGGATGGTATAGCGTTAGCACGATAATAGACAAAAACGAATTTATCAAGATCCTTCCACTATTGCGGAAGAGAGCTCAAGGCCTAGTATTAAGTGAACCAAGGCAGATTCTCCAACTTGACGAGATCAACATAGAAAACCATTTGTAAAATAACGGTAGGCGATGAATTAGTACGGTAGCTATTATGCTTAATGCAGATAATTTGATACGCATACTCGTGCTCTTTCCTTGATGAACGCACTATTTGGTATATTGTTCTATTTTATTTCGTCAAGATCGTTAATCCATACGAATAAATTATATTTCATGGTTAACATTAAGTCAATTGAGTAAAAACCTCTATGAGAGAGGCAATTATGACCTGAATTGTGAAGGTGATCATTTCAAAATATGCGAGCAATACGCTTTCAATATACAGATCTATGAGTAAAAGGATGATACGTTAAATGGACAGCCTTACTCTTGCCGCTGCAAAACCAAAAGCAAAGCGGATACCGCCACTAGAAAGAAAGCATGGCCAACGCGTAAGGCAACGGCAAAATCCAAGATATGCTGTCTTAGTAAATGATATGCTAAATGATTTTGTTCATGGGAACTTGAGATCAAATAGATCTCTTTACATAGTCCCAAAAATAAAAGTATTGTTAAGTGCTGCAAGAGAAAAAAATATTCCAATTTTTTATTGCAACGATGAACACGAAATTTCAGACCCTGAACTTAAAATATGGGGTCCTCACGCCATGAAATTTACTCCTGGGTCTAAAGTGATTCGCGCACTCGAACCTAGATCAGCGGATTTTGTAGTTCCAAAAAGGAGCTATGGTTCATTTGACAATACTAATCTTGATATGCTTTTAAGAGGCACATATGAAGGATTAGGAGCTAATACTCTGATTATAACCGGAATACACACACACATTTGTGTTAAACATACAGCTTATGGCGGATTTATTAGGGGATTCAATATGATTATCCCAGAGGATTCTGTCACTGCATTCACAGAAGAAAACCATGAATCGGGCCTACAGTACATAAAGGAACACTATGGCGTTACGGTTAAGAAGACTTCGCAGCTACTCAAAGAACTAAAGTCATACTGATTTAATACCATATATAATTTTTTGATTGTCAGAACATCCAGTTTACGGAGAAATTGTAGCAAGGATGAATGAATATTATTCGAAATTATGATGAAGGTAGTAATTCTACAATTTGCAACACAAATGACTCAACCAAATGATCTAGTTACATATTGTGACAGATTCATTGACATGCTCCAGTCGGATTCTCTTGATGACTATGATACTTTCTAAACAGATAATGATCTTATTATTGAATCTGAATTAAAGTTAGAGGTGAGACAAGAATTCAAAGAACAGAGAAAACATCTGGAAGTGGTATTAAGTAAAGTGCAAAGGTTCCTTACAGCTTATCTGTATTTGAAATGCTATGTCCAAGCAATGGCTAGTAGAGTCTAATGCTCACTTTGAAAAGGTCTAAAATCTATCACCCCAGAAATATCCATAATATCTAATTCGTTAGCGATATCTTGGGCTTCCGGAGTTTCATCATCTTCGTTCATACACCGATTATAGAAATTGCATTTGGGACATTTCGAATACCTCTTGGCCTGAGAAAGCCTAGGAAGGATAGACACGTCGGAATGCTCTAGCGCATTTCTGAATAGATTTTTTCTTCTAACCATTTCGTTCTTTAATAATTCCCTAACAATATCATCTTTGGGTAGATAAACACTCCAACTTTCTGTAAAGGGCCCCTTTGCATCATGAGGCTGAAAAAAATAATCCCCTTTTGAATCACTCTTTATCCACCTCAGTTCCTTCATGTTATACCTGATAGAAAGTACTCCTCGTTCAACGCCCGTTATTACGAGATAATATAACAATTGCCGCAGATATGATTTGAACTTTTCATCAGTAATATTCAGTCTATTGAAGTTCAACGTATCTTTGAGCTCAACAACTGACTCATCGGACATTATATCCGGATGGGCAAGTATTCCATCGAATTCTAGATTTGTTTGGGATACGCCCATATTTGCTAGCTGAGTAATTACAAATTCGCTAGACTCTCCTCTGATGAAATGATATATTGATTCGTCAGATAAAGTATCAATCTCTGGGAATTTACGTGAATAATATTGCTTCCTTATACAAGACGAAGGGATAATATCGGATACATGCACTTCATCTTCGGAACGCCGTTTCTGGTCGTATCTAGATCTTAAATTAAGTTTGAGTAAATTATTGAATTTGTCATCCCTTCTGATTATTACAGTCATATCCTAGCAAGACAAGGTACGAACTGGTGCATAAGAAAAAAACGGATATTGCTGTTCTTTATATGATTTGAATAATTGTTGACTTTTAACTTGAACTGAACAATTCATAATACTATTATCGATACTGATTTGATGCATTTTTGTGTTCCTATCGTATAGGATTAGCTGGACGTTATCTATGTAGCCCTTTACAGTTTTATCATTTTTGATGAAATAAATCCTGTCAAGACTTGTGGTTGCATATAGCCAATTGATATATAACGCACAAGTAGGCAACTAATAATAGACATTCGATAACATCATCGAAATTTCATTTTGCATTTAATGTTCTAAACCCACTCCATCATGACCAGACGACAATGCAGAAGTGTTTCATTGATATGATTGAATAAGTAGTAAACTATCAAGACGTCCAACTATTTCTCAAAAGTGATTAACTATTGAAACTCTCGGCGTACAAGATATATTCCGGTGGATTTTCCTTTAACTGCAACATATATTGTCCGAGAATGGAAGGGATCTAGATCGTGCTGAAAATTGTTGAAGTAAAAAATGTGCAGTTAGATGTTGCAAGATTTAGGAAGGTGCATGAAACTTTATCAGACAATATCATAAAGAAAACGGGCGCTATTATAAAGTCGGTAGAAAAGTCGGGGGATCGCGCTCTCCTTAAATATAGTCGAGAGTTCGAAGGCGTAGAACTGAAAACTCTTAGAGTGTCTGAAGACGAAATTAGATCAGCATTCAACAACGTCACCTCCTTGCAGTTGAGATCGATACATGCAATGCGAAAGAGGCTCTTTAAATTCGAATCAAATTTACTAGATCATCTGAGTGGTATTGAATCACGATTTGACCGAATGAAAGTAACAAGACTATTTAGGCCTATAGAGAATGTTGGTTGCTATGTACCAGGAGGATACGCTAGATACCCTAGTACCTTGTTAATGTGTTGTACGCCAGCCAACGTGGCCGGAGTTAAGAGATTAGTTGTGATTACGCCGCCTCGAAAGGACGGAAGTATCGATCCTTTGACCCTGGTGGCTGCTAAAATCTGCAAGGTACAAGAAGTTTACAAGATTGGAGGAGCTCAGGGGATAGCCGCATTAGCCTTCGGTACAGAATGCATGAAGAAAGTTGACAAGATTGTGGGACCTGGCGGTATTTTTGTAACCGCTGCCAAAAATATGGTGTCCAACAGAGTTGCAATCGATATGGTCGCCGGTCCTACGGAATTGTTGGTATATGCAGATTCAAAATCACATCCCCGACTCGTGGCCCTTGATTTGATCTCTCAATCTGAGCACAGCACCAACACACTTTGTGGTGTGGTTACGACATCTAGACGTGTGGCAATGCGAATTAAAGAAGAGATTAATATGCTGGTTAGAAGCAAGGAGGGTGTCCTAAGACGCGATATAATTACGCAAAGCCTTACTAAGAATGGCTTTGTTGCAATATGCAGACGAGAATCTGATGCTATCGATTTCATAAATGAATTCGCACCCGAGCATTTGGAGTTAATGACTATAAACGCAGATTCGGTTGTTAAAAAAATAAGATCAGCAGGCCTCATTCTTATAGGAACTTACACCCCATCTGCAGCCAGTGACTATTGCCTAGGTTCAAATCATGTGTTACCTACTCTGGGATTTGCTAAGTCGCGGGCTGCATTATCTGTTTTGGACTTTCTAAAGATAATAAGTTGTATTGAATTAAACGGAAAAGATCTAAAACGAATTGTGTCTTGCGTCAGGGAAATCACGACTGCAGAGGGATTATTTAATCATTACAAAGCAGTGGAAGGAAGGTTTTTGGAATGACATCTGAATGGCTCTCAAAAAGGCTGCTGGAATTGTCCAGACTTGACGCATATATCAAGCCTGCGACTAATCAGAGAGTTATAAAAATGGATGCTAATGAAAATCTTGCTTTGTCTTCTGAATTTCTTAACGATATTGTATCTAAAGCGGTCACCATGACTGACTTGAGATATTATCCCTCAGAGGAATTAGAGAAATTCTATGAAGAATTATCAAGGTATTTGAACATGAACAAGAAGAATATTGCTGTTAGTAATGGTTCGGACCAAATCATAGAATCATTACTATCTACGCTAGGAAAACGAGCTAATGTTACTATTGTCCAACCCACTTTCTCATATTTCATAAACCGATGTAAACTGCATGACATCTCGATTGAAAGTATTCCTTTGAATGAAATGGATAATAGCATTCCGTTATCAAGATTTATTAACAGTGCAAAAAAATCGAATATAGTATATATTTGCTCTCCAAATAATCCCACAGGAAATCAGTTTGACAAAGAGACCATGCTAAACATTGTTGAATCACTAAATGACAAATTAATAATAGTTGATGAAGCGTATGTAGAATTTGGGGATTATAGTTTATCTCAATTTGTAACTAAATATGATAATTTGGTTGTTCTTAGAACTATGTCAAAGGCGTTTGGATTAGCTGGTGCCAGGATAGGATATCTAATCTCCCAAGAGAATTTGGCAGAGATTTTTAGAACGCATATTCAATCCCCCTATCCAATAAATAGCTTATCACTAGGCGTAGCTACATCTGCTTTGTCCTCTTGTCAGTACTTTTTGGAGATAGTTCAATTAATCAGACAACAACGAGACAAGATGTTTCTGATCCTTAGTAAATTACAAGGAATTAAACCATTCCGATCGGATGCGAATTTTGTCTTTTTTGAATCTTTTGACTTGTACAACTCAATTCAAGAAGAGCTTAGTCGTGAATCTATATCAATTAAGGCTTTAGGTGATTTTTGTGGATATAGTGGCTGTTATAGGGTTACGGTAGGTACTCAAGAAATGAATGATAGATTCATCAGCTCGATGAGAAAGATCATGACAAAGGATAGATGAAAGTGGCTACTCGCAAAGTTTCTTTAAAGGAGGATACCCAATTTCTACAAGAATAATATAGATGGCATTCTTTTTGATGTGGATGGAGTTCTGGTAGACACTCGACTTTCGTACAATCTTGCTATCAAGAAAACGGTAAAACATATTCTCGACATACTAAATATGGCCAAGCCAATCCAGTCCGTATCAGACAGTATCATTCTTAAAATGCGTCGAACTGGAGGTTTTAATAACGATACTGATACTACTTACGCCTTGATTCTTACTTCGCTCGTAAGTCAAATTGCGAACCCGAAAGAGTTAGAATCTCTTCTCTTTGGTGCTCCTAATAAGATTGATGCAAGAGGTATAATGTCTATGGAAAAGTATCTATCAACACTCTATTCCAGAGCTACTGTAAAGAAAATGAAGCACAAGTTAGCTTATCCTGGACCTGTCGGGGAAAGTATTGTGACAACTGTGTTTGATGAAGTTTTTTACGGATCAGAACTATATAAACAAAGATATGGTATTTGTCCAAAATACTATTTTGGTGATGGCTTAATAGATAACGAAAAGGTTGTAATTACCAAGCGTACCGCAAGATTCCTTTTAGATAAATTCAACAAAAGTATTGGAGTTGTTTCAGGAAGGAGTAAATTGGCATTTGAGTACTCTCTTCGAGGGGTACTATCAACATTCAACCAAGAAGCATGCATATTTTTAGAAGACGAACCAAGAAAAAATGGAAAGCCAAATCCTTACGGAATTAGAAAAGCAATGAAACGAATGCTCATAAAACATGCTATTTACGTAGGTGACTCCGTAGAGGATATAATTATGGTGGAAAAGGCGAAAAAGGAAATGGGACTAGATGTTGAATTCATTGGAGTATATGGGTCAAGTGCTAAACCTATTGAAACTAGGAAAGCTCTTAGGCAGAATGGTGCAGGGTTGTTATTAAGAAGCGTCAATAGGCTGCCAAATGTATTAAATAAAGTAATGTGAATACTTGATTGCAGTTGATTGAAGAAAGCAAGCATGAAAGGATTGGTGAAACTACTCGCTCCACTAAAGAGACAAATATTAAAGTTACCGTCAATCTAGACGGATCGGGATATGCGAATACGTCAACTGGATTGCCTTTTATTAATCACTTGATAGATTCCCTAGCAAAACACAGTATGGTTGATATCAATGTAATTGCCAATTCAAATGATAATATTGTACACCACTTGATCGAGGACACTGCTATTTCTCTTTCTCGTGCTCTAGACAAGGCGCTATCCGACAGGAAACGTATCATTAGATTTGGTTATTCGATCGTTCCGATGGACGATTCTCTGGCGATCGCTTCTATCGACCTTGTCAAACGGCAATATAGCAAAATTTCATTATCTCTCATCAACAATAAGATTGAGGGAATCGAAAAAGAAGACATAGAGCATTTTGTACGTTCGCTAGCAGAGAACCTTAACGCATGTATTCATATTGATGTCAAGTATGGGGAAAATGATCATCACAAGGTTGAATCAGCGATAAAAGCATTTGCGATCGCACTTCGTATGGCCATAAATTTCGATCCTAGGAGTAAAGGTGTTGCCAGCACCAAGGGAGAGATGTAATGCCCACGGTAGCTATTTTCGACTATGGTGCGGGGAATCTATTTAGTTTGGAATGCTCTATTCGAAAAAATGGAGCTAAACAAGTTTCAATAATAAAGGACATGGACAACTTGGATGAATTCGATGGTCTGGTACTTCCAGGTGTAGGAAATTTCGATCCTGCGATAGTGTCTCTTGAACCCTTCAAGAGAACACTAGAAAGAGCATCTGTAGGCGGGACGCCAATTTTGGGCATATGCTTAGGAATGGAAATGTTCCTGGAGAAAAGTGAAGAAGGGAAGCTGAATGGACTCAAAATGTTGGAAGGTTACGTACAGATGCTTGACAAGAAACAGGTAAAGGTTCCACATATTGGTTGGAATAATCTAATTATTACTAATAAAAGCGGCAAATTACTCAGCGGCGTACAGGACGGATCATGGGTATATTTTGTTCATTCATATAGAATCGTATCACAAGAGAATGAGATTATTATGGCAAGTACTGAGTATGGGATTAAGTTTCCTGTAGTTATAGAGAAGAACAATCTATTTGGGACCCAATTCCATCCAGAAAAATCAGGAGCAACAGGTGACAAGATAATCAAGAATTTCATCGGAGTGTGCAATAAGAGTAGATGATTGTCATTCCTGCAATTGACCTGTTGGATGGGAAAGTTGTAAGATTAGTGAAAGGAGATCCTGACAGGAAGACCATCTATAGCGACGATCCAGTTGAAGTGGCTGAGAGATGGGCTGTTGATGGGGCAGAGATGTTACACGTTGTTGATTTAGATGCAGCTTTGCAGACGGGAAACAACAATCGGAAAATGATATATAAAATAGCAGCATCAATCCAGATACCGGTACAGGCCGCCGGAGGAATAAGATCAGTTGAGGTTATTAATGAAATGCTGAAAAATGTGAACAAGATTGTTCTGGGCACAATCGCTTTTCAGGAACCAGATCTTATAGGAAAGATGATCAAGAAAAAGAAAGAAAGGATTGTAATTGCTGTAGATTTTCTGGATAGAACAGTAGTAGTGAATGGTTGGAAAGAAAAGACTAATTTTTCGATTCAAAACGCCATTTACGATTTTCAAGCTGCGGGCATTTCAGAATTTCTACTGACAAGCGTTGAAAAAGATGGAACTCTTTCTGGCCCAGATTTTTCTAGTTTACGGGACGCATCGGCATTTCCCGGTATAAAAATAATTGCAAGTGGAGGAGTTTCCAGCTTGCAAGATATCTTACGAGCACGAACAGCGGGGTGTTCTTCAATAATTTTAGGCAAAGCGCTATATGATGGAAAAATAAGTATCGCGCAAGCGAGAGCCATAGCATAAAGATATGACACTTGCAAAAAGAATTATTCCTTGCTTAGACGTTGATGCCGGTAATGTTGTCAAGGGCGTAAATTTCTCTGATGTGAAAATCGCTGGTGACCCCGTTTTTTTTGCTAAAAAGTATGCTCACGAAGGAGCGGATGAGATAATCTTTCTTGATATTAATGCTTCACATGAAGGTAGAGAAGCTTTAAAGTCTGTCAT
>JARBAV010000334.1 GCA_029237515.1 Nitrososphaerales archaeon | reverse complement strand
AATATGTTAGGGTTTCATGCACCGGTGTTCACGGTGTCCATGTGAACTTCCATTTATTACTGCATTTGTGCACGAAAAGATTGATGCATCTACCTTCAAACTCTAAACGAATAGAACCTCTTTCAAGACACATTCGGGCTATACTCAAGAATTAATCATTATGACTATTTTTCTAATGGAAAAATGATCGTCAATTCAACTAAGCTGTCAAATATAGGATTTAATAAGGCAACGGGTATTGGAAGTGTTGCACTATGAATAATGGGCTCCCCCGTGTAAAAAAATGTACCATTGTCATCCGACGGCGTACATAACACCATTAGTACAGATATCAATAATTTCTAGCAAGGTATCGTGATTCTTATGAAATAATATCTCGACACGAATTATACAGGGTAAGCGTAGTTTCTCGAAAAATTGAGATCGCTGATTAGTGTGTATTTTATTTCATGGGTCTGCTTAAATTCGTATGCCATAGCCATTATGAATCAGTATCATTTTCTGGCTAGTATTGGTCAAACACTAAGTTACGGTGGTTTTATCAATGAATGAACATTAAACTAGAAGTTTTATGCTTGACGGGAGTCATACTCCTTCCGGTTTTTCATGAACTAAGAAATGATTCAGACTTGTTTGAGCGTACGACTCGACGAATGACGCGCGCACGACTAGATTTTATCGTGCGTCAAGTGCATTGCACAGATTCGGTAGACGGCTCAAGTAATAGTAAATAATGGGTTTAGAACTGTTACGCATTAGATGATGTGGACTGGGAAATATCGACCTCGTAAGTTTGACGAGCTTGTCGGAAATCTTGAGGCTCGCTCACAGATCATAAAATGGCTAAACACTTGGGTCAATGGAAAAAGACCGTTGCTTATCATAGGACCTCCGGGTGTTGGCAAGACATCATTTGTCCATATACTGTCGACCGAATATGATTACGATTTAATCGAAATGAATGCTAGTGATTCAAGAACTAGAGATATGTTGGAATCTAGGATTCTTCCAGTATTAAATAATACTAGCCTTTACGGTAAACGAATGCTTTTATTTCTTGACGAAGTAGACGGAATTTATCGAAGGCAAGACACGGGAGGAATTGAATTCCTAACCAGGATCCTAAAGGAACCCACAGTACCAATAATATTGGCATCCAATTCTAGGAACCAACGGATTAAGGAGTTAACTAAAAACTGCAGGGTAATCGAATTTCATTCAATTCCTTTAGATTTGTCTGAAAAGCTTTTGGATCAGATTTTGTCCAAAGAAGGATTAAACTTACCTATCTCTGAAAAAGACCTTATCTTGAAACAAAGTCATGGAGATATACGTTCTCTACTTAATCTTGCACAATCTGCAGGCGCTCAATATATGACAGACAAAGAGCAAATGTCTGAAATAGATATAGGACCAGCCGTCAATGCATTCTTTGCTGAAACCACACTGGAAAGTGCTAAGAATATCCTTGCCAGATCAGATACACACTATGCAGACCCGCGGTTCGGGTTATCTCCTGAAGATAGGAGAAGGGATATACTATATGCCTTCTTTACAAGTATTATTTCGTCTCGGACGCTAGATATGAATACGAGGGCCAGCCTTCTTGAAATATTGTCTTCGATTGACATCTGGATAGGAAGGATATTCCTGAATCGAAATTGGAAATTGTTAAGGTATCTTGATGAGATGCTTGTAAACAGAATATACAGCATATCAAGAAATAAGGGGATAAACTATTCTCAGTATAGTTTCATATGGCCTACAATTATGCAGGTAATTTCAAGAAGCAACGGTCTTAAACCTTTATTTCCAATCCTTTCGGTTGAGACTCATTCGGACAGTAGTTCATGTGGGGCATTGACCCTGCCTTACTTTATTTCCATCTTGTCAGAGGAAGGAAATCTTGAACACATCCTCTCATTACTTGACCTAGACCAGAAGCAGGTGTCGGCAATTGCAAAGGAAATAGATGCAATTCAAATGAGTATGTCTCGCACGCGCCTTCGACTACATGGCTAGTAGCGTTAGAAATTAGTTTGTTATTCCACTCATTTCTAAACATGGGCTATAACAATCTACATTAATCACTTTTTGACCGAGAATTGATAATTAAAGTGCTAAGCGAGGAGATACTGAATCCTCTAATCGCTTATCTTTACTGTGTTGCACTACTATAAGGTAATACTGCTATAATCGGGGATCGAAACGAAGTCGAAGGAGATTTTCCAGTTTCCCAATATTAAATCCTGTCTTAGATGATATAAGCATGAACTGGCTGCTCAAAGGATCAAATACTTTTGATTTTGTAAGTGCATCAACAAACAAATCGTAGTCCTCAATCCGATCGGCCTTATTAAACAAATAAAGGATCCTAGTTAGTGGGATCAAAAGGTCATTCATCACTTTTGTTGAACTTTGAATCTTCTTGTCTATTACATTCAATGGATCACTTCCGTCAATAACTAGTAGAGTCAAGTCAGAATAAGTCATCTCATTTAATGTAGATCTAAATGCATCTATCATATAAGGTGGGAGTTTGTTAATGAAACCAATGGTGTCACTAATAAGGAGCTTCATATTCTTGTTGACTTTGAACGACCGAGTATATGTAGACAAAGTAGTGAACATTCCTTCCCCTGTCCGCTTTGTCTCGCCGGTGAGCCTGATGAAGAGCGTAGTCTTTCCAGCACAAGTTTAACCTGCGATCGAAACGGTCGGAAGTCCCGATTTTGCCCGCTGTATTCTGTGCATTTCCCTCTTCTTTTTCTCTTTCTCCAGCTTCTTCTTCAAAAGTGAAATTCTCTTCTTAAGATCAAGAGAATATACATCAGCGTCATATTTACCTAGGCCAAAAAAACCTGGCTGCTCACCTAGCTTGGCAAGTCTAACTTTATCTTTTATTCTAACTGTTTCGTACCTTAGCTCCGCTAATTTCACCTGAATAGTCGATTCCTTAGTGGTTGCCCTTTTCTCAAATATGTCCAGAATCAACCTCTCACGATCTAACACTTCTATTCTGCATAGGCTGGCAATATTATACTGCTGCGACGGTTTCAAGACTTCGTCAAATATAATAATATCTGGATTGGAAATCCTAACCATCTCTTGTACTTCAAGTGCTTTTCCATGCCCGATTCCAAATCTTGATCTTGTTATATTCTTTTGAGTAACTATTTTCCAAACCTTATACCCAGCTGCGTCAGCAAGTGCGGAAGCCTCCTCGATAGATTCTGTTTCCGGGTAGGTAATAAGAATTGCCGATCTGGTGCTATCCATCTTTGTCAACTTCCTTTCTGTTTGATGGAATAAGATTTGATTAATGTCATGCCATCCTTGGCGAAATTACATGCTGCATACAATGTTACCTTCAATTCAGAGAATATTCTAATGGTTTATAAATGTAAGCGGAAAAATAGTCCTTCGATTAGAATAGCTTTATTCGGACTCGTATCTGTTCTCGATAGCTTTCTGTTTAAGACAAATCCCAATTTCGTATATTCTAAATTTTGATAGTTAAATACATTATAGAATAATAACATATACATTTGTACAGATCCACTATAAACCTACGAAATCATATATGACGAATAATTAAAAATTGCATAAATGTCGCGTTATCGACAACGAGTAGCACTCGTATGACGATGCGGTGAATGTCTTGTGAATCTGTCTTTTGACTTCTAAAGAACGACAGATTACTGGCCAAGGATCAGTGCACGAAATACATGGAATGAGCTATGTTTAACACTATTGACCCGCAAACTGTTCCTAATAATCTGGAAACGGCTGGCATTTGATCTCCTTTTCAATGGTTACTATCAAATTAAGTTATTATTTATTAGTCAAAATCCGCACTTTAATTTCTCATATCCTTAATTTACGTCCAACCGAATCTTATTTCACAGAATCTAGATTTTCCTTTCCAATTGTGTATGGTAGTGCTCTTAATAGTGATCACCTAGATCTCGATACGAAACTCAGAATGTGCTTAGTGTCCTATTGACATTCCCCACATAGTGTAGACGTTATCTTCAAATATAGCTAAAATTAGGGAAACTCCGATACTATCAGTATTACATTGCAAAGTGAATATTCCGAAATGATCTGAATTTCGGATACACGGGCAAACTAATTAAGGTAATATTTAATCCCAGTATGTTACGTTACTATAATTAGGATCAAGCCCGATTCGGAGGGGTTAATGAACTACATCAGGTCGACGTTCTTTTATCCATATAATGAATATCTATCTTT
>JARBAV010000333.1 GCA_029237515.1 Nitrososphaerales archaeon | reverse complement strand
GATTCTTCTACCATAGTCTGTGTTAAAACAGAAGTGGCTTGGCCAAATTTCCTTGCATCTTCAAATCTTCCTTCTGTTATCGCTTCCTGGTATTTTTCGACAGCCTCTTGCTTAATACGTTTTCTTCTCTCGATTTCCTTTGATTTTAAATGATGAGGTTTACCATCGAAAACATATATCAATCTTAGATTTTCAGCTAGCAAGTTTATGTTACGATAAAATAAACCACTCAAATGACTGGTTATATTTCCTTTATTGTCAGTAAGTAATTCTCCAGTCTGACCTCTAATTGTAGAAAGAAATTGGTAAATGGTATTATAAGCATCCACAGCAATTACTCTACTTGATAATTCTGTTGTAAAAATAGGTCTGGGTGATACAAGCAGTTTAAGATCTAAACCCATCTTTGTTAAATTATGAACAAGTAACATTTACCCTTTTCTCTTTTCTCGATGATTAACTATTCTAGATCGTACACTTCCGAGCTATAATTATACAATAATTATACAATGTTAGAATGTTAAGAATGTTACTCATTAAAGTATGAACGTATTGCAAAAAGTAATTGAGTTATAAGCGTTTGTAGATTTATCAAATACTAACATAAGATGAGGTCATTCCGATATATTAAATCAGTTTTGAGTCTATAATATTAATTGAGCTTTTTTATATCAGGGCATTAATAATTAGATAGGCTATTAAATAGTCTATTCTAGATTCTGCATATATATATGCTACATTATCAGGATGCAGCTAGAAATATATCTATCTGCATAACAGAGAAAGAATATTATAAAGTTACAGATCGTCTGATGGTATACTCTATTGCATGATATTATACGAACGTTTATTGCCATGGATGCATCAAATATAACTGCTCTAGAGCATCTTCAAAAAGAAATGGCATCTAGCATTAGATGGGATTTAAGTGTGGTTAAGCCGATAGAAAAAGACAAATTTCATTTCACAATTCTATTTTTGGGTGAAATACATAAAGATATTGTAAAAAGTATTACTGAGAAACTATTGAGAGTCGAATTTGAATCATTTAAGATATTGTACAACAATATCGGGGCATTTCCTAACAAGAACTTTCCCAGAATTATATGGGTAGGGATTGATGATGATGGGAAAAGGAAAATGATGAATCTTAGTCATACTATTTCATCAACATTGGATCTGGAAGAATTTGGACTTAGAATAGACCAGATCTTTGTACCTCATTTAACACTATTTCGTCTGAAAAAACAGGTAAAAATAGATTTTGATACTTTATCTAATTTGATGGGAAACAGAATCTTTGGTGCTGACACTATGGATAGATTTCATTTAAAAAAAAGTGATCTTACATCACAGGGCCCGATTTATTCAAATATACTTACAGTTCATGCAAAATGAGTCAATTGAACTCGGTTCTCCTAAAAGCATTAGAACTATCTAAACCTACGCAAGGAGAGGAAAAAAAAATATCTTCTGTTGCAAAAGAAGTCAAGGAAAGTATAATAAAATATGCATCCTCTACAAAAATTAAGGATGTAGTCTTAGGAGGATCCTATGCAAAAGGAACTTGGCTTAAAGGTGCTGTAGATATTGATATATTCGTCAAAATGAACAGTTCTATAAACGAGGAAGAATTTGAATTACTTGGCAAGCAAATAGGACTGGAATCACTTAAGCAATATCAACCATATCTGAGATATTCTGATCATCCGTACGTTGAGGCAATTGTTCAAGGAATAAGAGTAAATATAGTCCCTTGTTACGATGTTGAAAAATGGAATTGGATAAGTGCAGCTGATAGATCACCATTTCATACAGAGTATGTTACAATGAAGCTTAACGAGGAGAAAAGGGATCAAGTAAGGTTGTTAAAGAAATTTCTAAAATCCTTGGGAATATATGGAGCTGAAATTGCTAAAAATGGTTTTAGTGGATATGTGACAGAAGTATTAATACTCAAGTACGGTTCATTTCAATCTACTTTAGAAGCATTATCTAATCTGCAAGAGGATAAAATCATAATCTCGATGGATCCAATAGATGAGGAAACTGTAAAGAAAACATTCAAGCATTCTGTAATTATATTGGATCCAATAGATCCTAAGAGAAACTTAGGGACAGCAATTTCAGTAGAAAACTTTGGTAAATTTGTATTAGCAGCAAGAGCATTTCTAAATAAACCATCGATAGAATTCTTCTTACGTCAAGAGAGGGAAGGAACTGCCAATAATTTGTCAGAGATATATCCCAATATACTAGTAGTATGTTTTAACTACAGAGAACGCAGCCCAGATGTGATTTGGGGTCAACTTAAAAAGAGTATGAACGCTATTTCCAAGCAATTGACGCTTGAAGGGTTTAACGTTATAAGGAGTACATGTACCACTGACGAGAAGACAGAAGCAGCTTTCATATTTTTGTTAGAATCAATAACTCTACCATCATACATGGTAAAAACTGGTCCAAAGGTTTCAAGGAAACACGATTCTAGCAAGTTTATTTCAAAAAGTAATAATGTTGCACAATTAATGTGGATTAATAATGAGATGAGAATAACCACTTTGATAGCGAGAAAGGCTACCAATGCAAGAGAATATGTTAGATTTCTCTTAAATGAACGAATTGATAGTATAGGTATTACTAAGGGTCTTGTTCCTGACCTCGGGAATAGAACACAAATTTATACTGCAAACGAAACTAAATTTACACGTCTGGTGAAAAAAGCAATTAATGAACTCACTACAATTGAAAAGATATTTTTCTGATAAAATTGATCCGGATTTATATAATCTTGCTAAGATCATTTCATATCCCAATCTGAGTACGAGTGAATTCATCAAACGTATTAGAGAGATACAAGATTTAGGGATAACTGATATCATATTTGAAGGAAACACTCAGATTGGTAAAGTATCAATCTTAGGCAAAGGTTCAGTCAGTATAGTACTTAAAGTTAGGATCAAAAATAAAACATACGCTTTAAAGATTAGAAGAATGGATGCAAATAGGATGACGATGTTAAGAGAAGCTTCAATACACCAGATAGTAAATACAATTGACATAGGTCCTAAATTATTTAAATTCTCAGAAAATCTAATTATCATGGAATTTATTGATGGTTTAAGTATTATTGATTGGATCCGACAACAATATCTTGACAAGTATAGAGTGTTAAATATTGTTACTAATATACTAAAACAATGCTTTATTTTGGATATGGCAAATATTAATCATGGAGAATTAAGTAATTTGAATTATCACATAATTATTTCGTATTCAGATCGTGTTAGCATTATAGATTTTGAGAGTACGAGCTTAAATAAGAAGAAATCTAATAATGTAACTTCTGCAAGTCAATCACTATTCATAAGTGGAATGATTTCACATTATATAAATAATATACTGAATCTTTTGTCTAGAGACAGCATTATCGAGAAACTAAGAACATATAAGAGAGATCAGAATATTACAAATTTTGATTCCTTAATACAAACCCTTTCAAAGAGTGTTTGATATTAGCATAAATTGAATTCTTATCAATGATGATATGCTATTTTTCCAGTAGAGTGATCACTCTCACTCAAGTACAGATTCTGTTATAGACTCAAACCTTATGAATGATAACTTGTTAGCAGGAATGAATGAACAATATAGTTGGAAGTCAGAATGGAGTATTTCTCGATGGACAGAACATACGGAATACAATATCAACCAACCAATAACCGGAGAAGCTATCCATGTATAGTTCTTGTTTGGTTCTTCAATGTGAACACATATCTTTACATCTTTCTAGTATCGTAGTCAAAAACCAATCGAGGTTGATTGACCTAGAAGGAAGATGCATCTGTAATGATTAGGAGTCTAGCTTACTACCTTAAAACAAGACTGTTAATTATATTAATAGCCGTAGCTGGACTGTAATAAGCTGAGGGCTGTGCAGAATACGTTACCACATACCATTTATTATCTTTAAAAGTCCAGGCTTGTGTCTGTTTAATATCGGATATGTTATTAGTTATTAAATATGTAATCTGATATCCTGGTAGTCCTGATATTACTGTGGGAACAGATTGCAATAAAGTAACGTTACCAAAAGTTTGCCTTAGATGAGCGATCGTAGAATTCAAGGTTTCATTTATCAAAAATTTGGTAGATTTAGAATTATCAGTTGCACTAGCAATCGGTTTAGTTGGCTGAATAGCAAATGAATCAATGTTAGTATTCAAATTGTTTTTCATAATATTCTTCAAATATTCACTCTGATTTAACATGACAACATTTGCGTTCTCAGAATAGCTACGTATACCTTCAATCCCAGTAAGATAAAAGTCTGCTATTATATTGTTACCTGAAACATTTCCCAAATTTTCAAGCATGTTCCAATTCGAAGGGTATTTGACTCGTATTCCTGCAGTCATATTTTCGTACGTCTGATAACTTACTTCAGATGAATTCCCGTCAAAGTCAAAATAAACCTGGCCAGCTGCTGAGAATTGTTGAGCTAGATATGGATATGAATTTATGAAGAATATAAGCAAAATCAAGCCATATATTACAATCCGTGGGTTAAAATGTATTATTTTTTGCCACCACCACCAATATACCTCCTTCAAAGTAACGGATATAATAGTTTAATTTTATTTCAATATTCCTATTCTATCTTCTTGACTCTATATTTTGAATTTGGATGAATGTGACGTATATGCACTTCCAGAGAGATCATGAAAACTAATAATATAGTATGAAATTGGCAAGAAGCGGGCTTACCACTAATATTGGCTTTGTGTATGCCTGTAGCAGGTGTTGGACTTGGCTAAAGTAGGCTTGAGAATTCAATGGATCTTGGATTGCTCATTATAGTGGGTTCGATAGTTGCGAACGGATGGCCAT
>JARBAV010000332.1 GCA_029237515.1 Nitrososphaerales archaeon | reverse complement strand
TCTGATGGTGGGGCTTTCATCATTTAGTTTTGTAGCGGCTATAGTAGTCTTAGTGCTGGGGAGAAAGACATTGAATCTATCCTTGGAGAAATTGAATGCATGAACCAGCTATATTGACATGTTAGGATTACGAACGGTGCTAAATGCTGTTTATAAATTGATCTCTTAAATTTACTCGAGAAATTAGAATGTGGCAAGAATAAACTATTCGATAATATCGAGATATACCAAAAGCCGAATTTTACGAACGCTGCTAGGGATTATTGTCTAGCCACGTTGACTTGAGATGAAGCCATAGTTAAACACGAAAAATGTTCTTTCATAAATTTGATTGAGACCTCATTGTTTATTTGGAAATTAATGCTGGGAATCTAGAATCATTCTGGCCATTTTAAAGACTTGTATCCACATATTCCACGTTAATCTTCCTGTATTAGTGTTCTGCCTACTTGGATGATAAGACGACAAAAGAACCTTGTTATCTTTGATATTGAACTTACCTCCGTGTCGAAACTCTATTCCCGTGTTGTCGACAATCTTGCAATATGTTTGAAATGCAATATGTCCGAGAGTGACGACTACCCTAACTGTCTTATCAAGTATATCCAATTCGGACCTAAGATATTGGGCACAGTTCGTTATTTCGGAAGAAGTAGGACGATTCTGAGGTGGCGCACAACGTACAACTGCCGTAATGTATGCATCATTTAATGCAAATCCGTCACTCACACACCGACTGACAGAAGTGTTAGCAAACCCCGTTTGGAATAATGCTTTGGCGACCCAGTCTCCAGAGCTATCACCTGTAAACATGCGTCCTGTCCTATTTCCACCATGAGCGGCTGGTGCCAGTCCTATAATTAGTAACTTCGCATTTACATCTCCAAAACTGGGAACTGGTCTTGCCCAGTATGGATCATTCCTGAAACGTTTCGGTATATTTGATGAAATAAATTTTATATGTTCACCTAACCGTGAACACATCTGACACAAAGTTACTCTCGAATTAATCCCAAAAAGCGTCTCCTTTGAATCAAAGTTTCCAGTATTGGAGTCCATCGATGTAAACATTTACTCCTTTATCCTTCAGTTAACTTCCTCGGAAGTAAGACACGTATATTAATATTTTATATCTACTTTCAAATTGACAGAATTACCCCTATAGTTATTGGGTTTTGAAGGCGGAGTCAAATAACTGAATAAGGTTCCGAGCTTGTGCGAGTTCAAGTTTCCTTATTATGATTCTGTGTACAAATAGAAATTCTTACTAATTTTTGTTAATATACAAACATGAATATCAAAGGATTTCTTTCTAAAATAGTGTTTTTTAAATATCTGGTAATATATGTACGCATTTGTTAGAGATGCAGGAGGACCTTTGCAGTTGACTGAAGAATTTTGGCGCAGGATAGAAGAATATCGACGATTGGGTTTCGACCCTTTGAGGTGGATTGCCAATGGTACTAATGAAATCGATAATTGGAAACTTCGTCACGCGGTACGAGAAATGAAACGTAGCTCTGTAAAGTTGGATACAAATTGGTTCGATGCATTCCATTATGCGGACGGAAAAACACCTGACCTTACAAGAAGGGTCTTTTCCATCCGAGATCCTGCAGTGTCAAACGAAGTTGATCTTAAACACGCCATTGCAATGTTCCGTGTACATAAGGAGATAGAAAACGATTCTACATTATTTACAGAAGTTCTAAATAATTTCTTCAAAAATTTCCGATGTAAAGTTTCTATCAATAAGAGCACATTCGCAGTAACAGAACACAGAGATGCTCAATTTGCATTGCTTGACTACATCGGTTTGCACAGAGGAGATAAGGTAGGTTTTACCGTCGCTGAAAATGCCACCGCACATGTGATTGATCCTACACTAGAGCCTGATTCTGAGCTTCATTCCGACATTCCGATGACACGATGCATCGATCATTTGAATCTGCTTGGATGCACATCAGGATATAACCTTTATCCAATTTATGATTCTCCTCAAGAATCTCTACTTGATACCATTGGAAAAAACCTTGACGCATTTACATCTCGATATAACCTCAAGATGGATGAATACAGCTCTCTTAAAATAGGCAGGCTCTTCTTTGGCGCAACTGCTATTGCTAACACCTTCAAAGAGCTACCTACAAATTATGACAAGATTGAAGAGACGATGCAGATCATTATCACTAATCCGCTCGGTTCATTGATGGCACTATGTTTATACATGCTTGCACAAATTGATGAAAAAACCACTTCTTATTTAGAGAATAAAGGCATTAGCAATCAAGATCTTGTATCTGAGAAAGACGAATGTTTGAAGAACCTCTGTGAACCACATTTTTCACTTGGAAAAATAGTCTCAAAGTATTGCCCGGCATTTGGGACCCCACTCCAGAAGAGTGAAAACCTGATTGCTGTTTATCCCTTAGCTAGTAATGGCATACTTGGCTTATGGGAGCTTGCGCGAATAAGTAATTGTCATCTTGTAATTAATGATATTCCTATGGTGTTTGAAGAAATTGCAAGACTAGCCTCAAGCGAAGCTCTCGTAATGAATCCAAGTGCTTCCATAAACGGTTGTCACACGATTGTCGCAACTAAAGATATTTCAAATTTAGTACTCGATGAATTACGAAGGCATAACTTTAAGGCAATAGTAATGGGATTTGTTGCCAAAAAGGGAGAGGGTAAAGTTACCTTCGGAGATAACATTAAGGATCACTTCGCTGCTAAAATTGGACTATCAATACTTAATACACCAGTAGGTAAGTGAAATATCATAATGAACACCTTACGAAGACTATTTATTACATGAATACGTCTTATTTGAATTCTGAGCCTTGTGTGACTAATTTGAAAACTTGTTTGTCTAGTTCTCATCACTGTCGTTCTTATTGAGTGAAACTTCTCCTTCTGGTCTGCTTTTTCCGTCTTTTACCAAAACATATTTTATTCTAACAAATGAAAGCAATATTGCAAATCCGAGGATTCCAAAAATAACAGCTATAGAAGTAGGTATGGGGATTTCGTAAAACTCTGATATTAACATTTTGATTCCTATGAAAAGTAATATTGCAGCCAATCCTGGTTTTAGATAGTAAAATTTGTCTATCATTCCCGCTAGTAGAAAGTACAGGCTCCGCAAGCCCAAGATAGCAAATATATTAGAAGTTATTACTAGGAAGGAATCTGTAGTAATTGCAAGAATTGCAGGAATTGAATCAAGTGCAAACACCAAATCTGTCATCTCTATAATTACTAATGCAATTAGCATTGGGGTTGCGTACAATATGCCATCTGATGCCCGATGTAGGAACTTATCTGAGGTATCACCTTTTAACTCGATAGGAACAAACTTTTTCAAAATTCTTACTGCTATGTTCTTTTCAATTTCTATCTTCTTTTCCTTCTTTGCTATTAGCATTCGTATTGCGGTGAATACCAGTAGACCACCGAAGAT
>JARBAV010000331.1 GCA_029237515.1 Nitrososphaerales archaeon | reverse complement strand
TTTACTCTATTCAAATCCAGAAGAACTACTTCGCTTAGAGGTAGCATATTACCTTTATGATCTAGATTATTTTGTATTGTGCCCTGTAGAAATATATGTGTAAGAACAAGTTCAAGTTTAGGGTATCATAGTATTAGAATAATATATTGTAGTAGATTCGAAGTATATCTATTTCATGATGACCTAAAGCTTGTGTCCCTCATCAATTCCCCCACCGTGATTCGCTACTTTTCTTGAGGTCAGAAAGGGAATCTTGTTTTGTATTTCTTGACGCCTATTCCTTATTGTAACATCTGATATGCCTGCTGCTTCAGCGAAATACCTTTGAGTTTTACTCTGGTCACCATAGTGCAAACATGCAAGGTAAAGAACCGTTGCTGCAATACTCATTGGATCTTTGCCAGCAGATAAATTACTATCTATGATTTGTTTCAAATAGCCTATGGCATATCTTTTTATCTTTTCATCAACTTGAGCCTTATTGGCAAGTTTAACTAAACACCTTACAGGATCTATTAAGGGTATCCTAAGATCTAGTCCCAATACTATTGCAATATATGCATTTGAGACCTCTTTACGTGTAATATTAGCGATTCCTGCCACCTCGTCAAACGTTCTAGGTATTCTAGCTTCTCTACACGCTATGTAGACACACCCTGCCATTGCCCCATTTCTTGTCCTACCCCTTACGATTTCCTTCTGTTGAACTTTTCTGTAAATGTAAGCTGCCTTCTGTACTACGGGATCGGGCAATGCTAATTTTTGCTTTAGTCTGTCAAGTTGGCGGAAGGCGTCTATGCGACTCCTGGTCCTTGAATTTCTTGTCTGCGTTCGATAGTCCCAAGTTCTTAATCTTTCTATTATCGACCGACTTGATGGATCAATAATTGTCTCGCCGCTAAAATCCCTATTATCTCTTCCAATTACTGTGGAAAGTCCTTGATCGTGTTTTGCTAAAGAGACTGGCATTCCCACTCTGGCTGAATTTAGCTTGTCGTTTGTAAAGGCACTCCATTCAGGGCCTATTTCTATTGCTTTATCAGAAACAACCATTCCACAGCTAATACAGATAACTTCTCCTACCTCAGCATCTGTTATAGTACTGGGATGCGCTTTATTGCATAAATTTGTTTTATCTTGAGACTGGAACACAGACTGAATATACCTAAATGTATATACACTGATGCATTACCCAGATTTAATCCCTCTGAATAGGCACTCATTTCACGGTCGTTATCTAAATAGGCATTATATAATATAAAATGAGATTTAGGGAAGAGACATCGTTATCAGAATACCTAACATTTGAAGATATATGCCCTGCTTGGGCATCCAGGCTCAGATAAGGAAGATATAAAGACTCTTGTGCGTGATTCGAAATACTGTATTGTTGGCGAAGCTTGGGGCTATACACGAAGGCAAACAGGATATTACAAGGTTCCATTGATTCCGTTTGTAGGATGCTGGACGTGTGTGAAGTTTGGTAGAGTTGTGGGCAAGATTGCAAAGCGTTACGGTCAATTATCTGCTGGAAGCCACTCGTGGAATACTGGAATAAAAAACATTCTCATTAAAACTAGGCAAAAGCTCAAGGCCTTGACCTGTAAGATATAAGTTCGTTTGGGTAGACAATATATACAAAGGAATTTGCTATGGGTCAAGCTGCTGACGATATCGGACAAGCGAAGTTCTTAGGATCCGTCTTAAGGTATATTGCATACATACTTTAATGGATAATCTAAAGACTAAAGAGAACCAATTAGACCTGGAGCAAGAATATAGTTTGGTAACTATAAAAAAAATTGAGTGTATTTGAAGAGTCCAAAATATACAAAAGGTATCTTAAGGAAGACGATCTTACGGAGCAAGAGAAGGGTCAAATAGAAGAGTGGGATATGTCGCGTTTGTTACTGATACTTGGAATAACCTCAACCACTAGCATCTTCATCCTACTCTACTTAGTCTGAGATATTCCTCCAGTCTTTTAGGACAACCAATATACTTACATTCTAGGACTCAGAGTACCACCAAGTGGTACAATCGGATTATGATCTTTAAAGTCGACAGAGGAGAACGTTTCAAGCGTTATTCATAAGACTGTAACATGGAGGAAGAAGATAGTTTTGTAAAAGATGGGGATTGGAGGCACCCTATAGAGAAGATATAACCTATTGGAGCTCTTCAGTGAACGATAAAGCTTTAGCTCAAGAACACTGTATTTTCTCACGATGATAGATCTAAATAAGATGCATGCAATTGAACGTGTTTTTGTTCAAACTTTTTATGGATTTGCCTTGTGTACCTCGTTCAGAACGTTCAATTAGACCGTTCAATATTAATAAAAACCTTATGTAAGCTATAGCCTCCTCCTTGAACGCGAACTAGCCGTAAACTAGAATAACGTAATGTATTAGTTGATTTATTTGCAAATGTGCACAGTAATAAGATCCTGGTAAGGCAGAAGGGTATTAAACAGAGCACCTATTAGTATATTTGCATCTATTAAGGCTGTTTCAGACACATAATTCATACTCGATAAGACATTGGAATTTTGAAAAATGATTCCTGTATACCATTCACTGGGCCTTGTAACACTACGATGGAGTCATTTTTACTCTTATCCCTAAAGTTATAATAGCATGTCTATTACAGATCGTCACGGAAACGAGTTAGATGGTGGTGATACATCGTGAATAATATAGTTTATAATTCGGATCAATTCGGAAAGGAGACCTCACTTCATGAGAAATCGTTATCGGATATATACGGTGCTTTTATCCGCACATTATCTAGTTCAAATCAATTTAGCCTAAGATTGTCTAATGCATTTGCTGAATCATACCTAATTTATCTTAACACAGTTTCTGAACATGGCAAGTCCTGGTCCAATATATATGAGCTAGAGAAAATTCTACGAAGCAGAATCCGTAGAACCATCGATGAAAGGTTTAGAGAGAAAGATTTCATTGGAGCTCTTTCGGATACTATTAGCGACTTTTCAGAATTATCAAAGGTCATCGGCTTAGGAAAGCTGTACCAGCTTCTGTCCAATAGGTCATCAGTTTGGAACAATGATTTCATAGAACCAATTAGGCATACGTTATTTCGTACTCCTTCTGAGAAGCTCTGTGAGATAGAGACTTACTCACTTTTTCACTACATTGATACTAAGTCACTCAGATCGACGTCTAATTCAATTGAAAAGGAAGGCGGATCTGATATAAACGCGAAGAATACTCCAGTACTTGTAGTCTACGCTTTTATAAATCGACATTACATTCTAGATCTATTACCTGAGGTAAGTGTCATAGCAAGTCTATTAAGGCATGGGCTTGATATTTTTGCAACAGATTGGGGAACACCTTCAGCGTACGATAAGAATCTTACGATAGGCCATTTTGTTAGCAAATATATGGATAAATCTGTTGATTATATAAGAAAGATTACTAACTCTGACAAAGTATCTTTATTAGGCTACTGCTGGGGTGGTGACCTCGCAGTTATTTATGCTGCTCTTCATCCTGAAAAAGTAAGGAATCTTATTACTATTGCTACACCTGGAGATTTCGAGCTTGATGATTCGTTACTTGCTGTTTGGACTAAAGCCATGAAAGAGAATTATCTTCTGGATACGTTTGGGAATCTACCTGGAATAATGCTAAATGCTGCATTTATCCTTAGAAACCCTATTGAATACAGTCATAAGTATTTTCATTTTTTTGAACAACCTCGTAGCCTAGAGTCGATAGCAGAATTCTTTGCGACAGAGACATGGCTATATGATAGCCCTCCGATAATAGGTGAGATATACAGAGAATTCATAGAAGGATGTTATAAACAAAATTTGCTT
>JARBAV010000330.1 GCA_029237515.1 Nitrososphaerales archaeon | reverse complement strand
TCGACAAACATATTTTTGTAATAAATGCGGATATAGACAGTAAACTGATTTTAAAACAGACCGAAGTAGTAGTATCGTGGGATGATAACTGATTGCTCTGGGCGGATTGGATTAAATTCAGGAGAGCTAAATAGAGATGGCTGACCAAATGGATTTACAAATATTAATTCTTCTAGCAAATATTGATTAGATAAGAGAGGGATGGTTCAATTTCTAGCTTTTCTTCTGACCTAACTACCAACCTAACGTATGTGCAGATTTAACTGCCGCTTCATTTAGAATTGTGCCTATACTCGATTTAGTAGAATTGGATGAATAAACTTGATCAATTGCTTCGTTAATGTGTCCTGCAATAATTGGGTATTCTGGCATACTTGGTCTGATATTGCCGAATGGAATCATGGATATCAAGGTATCATAGTACGGTAGCTCAGCGGCTGATTGGTTGAGAATTAGTCCTTGGCCAAGAGGAATCTGCGTGGGAAGGTACCCATACTTTTGAATCCAAGGGCCGAGGATATCAGGTTCTAAGATAGCATCGATCAATTCCCAAGCAAGCGCTTTTTGGTCTGATGTGATCGGAATGGCTAGTTCCCACCCTCCCATTAATGTACTTGATTGCTTGTCAAGACTAGGAACGGGAAATAGTGGGATAAATCCTATCATATTTTCAATGTCCGCACTTTTCTGGCCTGCAAAGAATCCAGGCATCCATGAACCTCCGATGATTGCCGCAATCTTTTTCTGAGCGAATTCAAGTCTGTCGCTAGCAGGCAGACTGTCGGGTTTCACCCCGGCATCAATTTGATCTTTAATGAATCCTAGAGCCTGAATTCCTTCTGTGCTGTTATAGGTGGGAAACCAATATGTTCCTTTAGTTGGATGCCCGTCTTTGAGCTGAACAATATCGCCTCCTAGCATCCACAAATAAGGATACCACAGATCTTGAGAGTAATAAGTGTCGAATAAAATGGTTCCATTCACTCCTTTAGGATTTAGCTGTTGGTTTAACTTCTGTGCAGATTCAATGTAACCTTTCCATGTTTTAAGATCTTCTGCATCTATTTGAGCTTGTTGGAGTAAATCTTTCCAATACCACAGGCCTCTTACGTCAGTCCAAGTCCAAATACCGTATACCGTTCCATTATAAGATCCGCCATCCCAATGTTGCTGGTACCAATCAGGCGCTCTTCCCCAACTGTCGACATAAGAAGTCAAATTGGAAAGCAAGTCTTTGCTAGCAAATTCACCTAACCAAATTTGATCCACTGAAACAAAATCGATTGCTGTTCCATTTGACATAAGTCGCAAGAATTCATTCCTGGTATCATTCGTTGGTAGCTCTTGATACTCAAGAGACAATTTTTTGTCGGGATATTTTTGCTGCAATTTTTCTAGGCCTTGGTCTAATAATGATTTCCACCTTCCTTTGTCACCCAAATCGGTGAGCAGTCCTCTTAAAGTAATTTTTGTCCCATTTTCATCGGCTGATCCTATGCTACTACTATTTACAAAATCAGAAGAATTAGCTCTCTCAGCAGTTGCAAATGCCACTGAAAGTGAGGACTCCTCGAAGAACAGGTCTGTATTTACAGAATAGGGCCCTTCAAGAGCAATTTTGAAACGATGATCAAGCGAAGACGAATAATCATCTAGTTGCAAGCTAATGACGACAACTAAAATAGCTAAGCATACCAAGAATGACGAGTAACGATCTAAATCCAGGAAGGATGGAACCATATATGGCAATTCCTAGCCAAGTACGGCAAAGTGAATATATTTATATCTATCTTGGCATCCCAACAATGTGTTTACCGCTCTGTATTATTCGTTTAGTAAGAGACAAGGTACCCTCAGTAATAGCTAAAACCCAGCTGAGTGTTATTATCAGAAGGTGGAAATGTTAAAGTAATCCGTGACATTACCTACTAGGTGTAGAATCAAGAGGGAGGCTCTAAACGGAAAGACTAATTCTAATAGGTATCATACTAGTAGTTATCATTGCAAGTTCCTCATTGATTTTATTGGTTTTTATACAAAACTTTACCGAATCAACCGTTAGGAGGAATATTTACGAGCAACAGATTGAAAGACAAGAAGAAGTTACAACTAGCATCTCCCAAAGTATCAGCTCCGACCTTGGGATCCTCGTCTCCGTATTGGATGGGTTAGCAAATTCCGATCTACTTCAAAATGGGGACTTTGCTTCGGATAAAACAACGAATCTTATCAACGACAAACTGCAAAGATACGGAGCCGAAATTGATAATATATTTCTACTTGATAGGAACAATATAGTGACTTTGGCTATTCCCGGTCCAAATTCCACAACAGATGATACTAACTTAAGGGCTGGTGACGACCTGTCTCAAAGGCAATGGGTCAAGGACACAAGAACTAAGACTGGGGCGCCATACTTTTTTGGTGGCTTCGAGAGACAAGGCGTTTACAAATTATTTATCACCTTTCCGATACTTAATAGAGAGACAAATGAGAAATTAGGGATCGTGGGAGCTTCAATTTCTGCTGGTTCGTTCTTCTCCACATATGGTAACCTCGAAAACCTTGATGAACAATTCTTGGTAGTGTATGATAAAAAAGGTAACATCATTACTAATCCTGGTAATGCAGGCCTCCTTGGACAGAATTTCTTCGGAGAGTTTGTTCAGGATTTTGTTGATAGGAATAAAGTACTGAACAATCTCACGCGAAACCTGTTACAGGGACACTCAGGTTTTGGAATATATGACTATGGAAGAGGGGAGAGAATTACTACCCAAGAACCTATTTCGGTAAACGGGCATCTACAATTCTTCGTGCAAGCAGTGACTCCCACAATTAGTCTATATTCTGACTTGGAAAATTCTCTTTTCGTTGAAAGAGTAAAGCTATTTTCGCTTTTTGCTGCTACCTTAGCCGGAGTAGTCGTTCTTATGATATTTCTAATCAAATGGAATAATTCCCTTAAGAAAGAAGTGACTAGGAGAACCAAAGAGCTGCATGATTCAAATACGCAATTGATCGAAGCAAACGATCAGCTCGAGCGTAACAACAAATTACAAAAAGAATTCATTAACATTGCGGCACATGAATTAAGAACTCCTATTCAGCCGATATTGGGGCTTTCCGAAATTGTAGCAAAGGAAAATAAAGATAAAGAACTTGACAAATACCTCGAAGTGATATTTAGAAATGCCAAAAGACTTCGTAAATTAACCGAGAACATACTTGACGTAACAAGGATTGAAAGTAAAATGTTGAAGTTGAACAAGGAACCAGTAAGAATACACAATTTGCTACTGTCAATGGTTAAGGATTATGAGACAGAAATTATTAAGGAAAATCGAATAAACCAAGTTAAGTTATTGTACCATCCTCACATAACTGGTAACCCTGCAAATGTTGTCGTTCAAGCAGACATTAGTAGGCTTACACAAATAATATCAAATCTATTGAATAATGCTTTGAAATTTTCAAGAAAAGATGGTGGAGTTATCGAGGTAACATTAAACGAGCATATCGAAGGCAATAGTAAATTCGCTTCAATTAATGTAATCGACCACGGCGAAGGCATCGATCCTAAAATACAAGCTAACCTCTTCACCATGTTTTCTACCAATTCTTATGATGGGACTGGTCTTGGACTATATCTTTGTAAGAACTTGATCGAAGCTCAAGGTGGCAGAATATGGGCCAGAAACAATCCCGGTGGTAAGGGTGCAGTCTTCGGCTTTGACCTTAGAATAATCGATGGGAAATAAAGAATTTAATTTCAAGGTAGAGCAGTTTTTCAGATCTAAGGATATAAAAATTGGGATATTGTATGTTGCTGCCAGTTAGCAGGGCGCGCTCTGCAAGGGTTCAAGCTACTTTACAAACCCAGGGGATGATGATAAATGACTTGAATT
>JARBAV010000329.1 GCA_029237515.1 Nitrososphaerales archaeon | reverse complement strand
TCAATTGGTACAAGTGTGATTTCTACCCTTCCTAAAGAACTTTCGATTTTGTTGTTCCATTTCTTATCAACAGCAAAATCAGAAGTAGCAGACGTAAGGATAATTACATCAAATCTCTTCTCAGAGAGTTTGAACATCACTGATTCAAACATTTCCTGAGCTGTATCCACTCTTTGAATTTCAATGCCCTGAGCTTGCAGGTAACTGTCAGGATCCACAGATCCATGTCCATAAACTAAGGTCACACTGGCCCCTCTATTGGATGCCTCCTTTGCGAGTGCCATTCCCATCTTTCCAGAACTCAAATTCATAATAGCTCGAACAGGATCGATGTATTCGGCAGTACTACCAGCAGTAATCATGAATCTCTTTCCTTCCAATTTCTTGTTCTTGTTGACCAATTGACTGTCTTGAATGTAGTGGAGGAGATCATTGGCAGAAATCAATTTGGCTTTTCCTTGCTCTATCCGCGGCTCCAGAAATTTCACTCCATTTGCTTTGAGCTTGTTGATATTCTCTTGTATAATCCTATTGTAGTACATCGCTTCGTGCATAGCAGGACAGATAACAATCGGTACACCGGATCCAAGGGCAACAGTTAGGACAGAAGTTACAACCGTGTCATCTATTCCATTAGCTAATTTTCCAAGTGTATTTGCAGTACAGGGATAAACTATGACCATGTCAGTAGTACCTTGATCACTCAATGAAATATGTTCCAAATTACCAGTCAATTCAGTAACTACATCATTGCCTGTTGCCCATTTCATCATCTCACTGGAAAGGAATATTTTTGACGTACCATGGTTCATAACTGCAAAGACCTCAGCTCCATGCTTGACCAATAATCTTGCGACGTCAATTGCCTTGTACGCCGCAACGCTGCCTGTAATACAAATTACTAGGCGGATGCCAACTAGCTCTTCTCCCTCAGTACAATAAATGTCTCTAGTTGGGCGAAATGGGGTCTTCTTCTTCATTTACTAGCTCGAAGCCCATATTCATTCAAGAATTCTTCGTATTGCTTGGTATCCATGTGAATAATATTGTCGTTGCTTGGAAATGCTCCTGATTTTACATCGCGTGAATAAGTTTGAACGGAAGTTGCAATTAAATGATTTAAATCCAGATACTTCTTTACAAATTTTGGCTTAAAGTCCTGATTGATTCCCAACATGTCATAAGTTACCAATACTTGACCATCACAAGCGGGTCCTGAGCCGATTCCTATAGTTGGTATCGATATATTCTTTGTTATTATTTCAGCGACTTCAGTCGTTATCATTTCAAGAACAATACTAAATGCTCCTGCCTTTTCAATAACCTTCGCATCATGAAGGAGCTTTAAGGCTGATTCTTTGGTTTTTCCAGCAGCTTTTGAAAAATTCCACATACTCGAGGTCTGAGGTTTGTATCCAATATGCCCCATAACCGGTATTCCTATATCGACTATAGCTTTTATTCGATCGAATATTTCTTCTCCACCCTCTACTTTGACGGAGTCTGCTCCGGCTTTGATCAATTTTACTGCATTTGAGATGGCCTCGTCGATGTTTTTTTGGTACGAGCCAAATGGCATATCCACGCTTATCATTGTTTTATTTGTAGCGTTGGATACAGCCCTACAAAATAGTAACATTTCCGCCATGTTTACCGGCCTTGTGTTTGGGTATCCAAGCATTACCATTCCCGCACTATCTCCTACAAGTATTATGTCGATGTCATTCTTGTCAATAATTGAAGCAATTGAAAAATCATATGCAGTTAATACGACCAGTTTATCTCCATTCTTCTTTGTGTCTACAATTTCGGAGACCGTTTTCTTCCTAGAATTGTTGCTATACGGTTGCATTAATTTCAGAACCTCCGAGACGTATGAGTTTTAGGCTTTCATTCAAATTTCTGAAATTGTCAAATTTCTTAATCATGTTTGTTAAGGAATGTCTGTTCTTGCCTTTAAGCTCCAAAATGATCTGAATCAAAATAGGGATTACCCTGACAACGTTATCAACTATGCATATAGTCGCATGGACTGCAGTCCTCGAGAGTGGATTTAAATCGACTGCTATTACCCTTTTGCCCATTCGTATCAGTGCTTCAGTCCTGTCTCCATCTTCCAGAGGAACAAATACGGTGTCAGCAACTGCGATACCTCTTGGATCCACACGCTTACGTTCTCCATTCAAGTTGGGTATCTCCGCACTCCTATCCTTGCCTATTCCCAAAACATTTGTTGCTCCTAATTTTTCGAGATGGTTCTTTATCGCACGCTCCCTTCGTGCTGAGTGATAGAATAGATTCACCTCGATCAGTGCCCCGCAAGCTCTGCTCAAGTTAATTATTTCTTTCCCACACAAGGCGGCAAAATTCCCGTTAACAGATATGATGGGATGGCTAGACGTAAGCAATAATGCCGCAGCAGTGTTGATGGCCATGATGGCACTTGATGTTGTTTTCTCCCCCATCAGATAGTCAAAAGTCTCTCCTCTTCCGTGTGCGATCAGCCCTTCCTCAACAACAAGGCCAGCTTTTAATCCTTCCACAAGCATTTCTCTTATTCCTAGAGACACTGCTCTCGGATGATTTTTTGGAATACTAATTCGCATACTTATATTCGCAAAGCATTCTAGCGCCCATTGAATCGATGCTAGCTTCGATAATCGTTCCCTCAAATTTACTTAGACATGATCTCACCTCTTTTGCTTTTTCGCGTCGAATAATTGTGAACACTGTTTCACCAAATAACGCAATACTGCATTTGATTCCTTCAGCTTTCAGGGCTCGAATGGGACCCTTACAAATGCCATCGGTCAAGCCCAAGGTGGTCGCAAGGCCCAATGAAGCGTCCAGAAATCCTTCAATGTCATCCATTGACTTTAATCTATTCAACTGCTCTCTAGAACAGAAACTATTATCGTCCATGTTCATTAGTCGATCACTCAGTATTTTATTTGTGGATAGAGGCGAAATACAAAGGATAGCCGCAACGTAGTCTTCAAGTTCCTTTCTCAATGTTAGTCCCTTCCCTGGAGCACCCGGTTTTAACCGAATCTCATACCCTCCTGCAAATAAGGCTGCGACCGTACC
>JARBAV010000328.1 GCA_029237515.1 Nitrososphaerales archaeon | reverse complement strand
TTCTTGTAGATCCAGAGCCTGAAATCCCTAGCCCTCAACTAAGTTTGGCCACTAGATTCGGCACACGTTTATGACGTGCTCGACCGGGCTTCCGAGCTGTATGGATCAATAAGCCAGGACTAATATTTGACTGTAACGCTCGGGTGTGATTGAATCTATTGACCTGATTGTATGTTAGCCGCTTACCGTATAACGCAAATAGTCGACTCAATATTTGAAGTAGCTCAGAAAATGTTGCCTTATATCTTCCTTTCAAGTAAGTAATTCCGCTTCTGATATAACCAATACGTAATTAGGACAAGCAACGCCGCGAGAAAAGCGCCGCTTAATAGTGTACTTGGATTTTCATATGGCAAGCACTTGTATTCGCCAGCATAGCACCCGGCAAGAAAGAAAGAGCAGTTCCAAACCGAATGCGATACCACTGCAAACCAACCCTTACCAGAAATCCATACCCGAAAACTGAAAAAAAATGAAGGGATTACAAATAACCAATTAATGTAAGCTAGACTCAAAATGGATAAATCTTCAGTATTGATGAGATGAAGAAAAATCCAAACTATGCCTCCGATTAGTGCTGCGTTTCCATTTGCTAACCCATACAAGGGGATACCGAAAAATAATGACTCTTCAATAGGGCCAGCCAATACTACAGAATCAAAATATCGAGGGATGTTGGGCTCCACATATCCGGGAATAGTCGTTTGTATCAAAAAAGTACCAGCAAGGGCAACAATAAGACCTAAGGAATGATAGAATCCGAACATTAATAACAAATATTGGATCGATGTTTGATGAAATTTAGATAACCATCGTAATGGATTTAAGTCATTTGCGAATTGGCCTAGCATTCTGATCTTGCTACCGATTTCATATTAGCCGATATAAAGCCGCATTCCTGCTGATTGGTCGAGATTTTCCTTGGGATGGCCCTAAGATTCAATGGATTTATCTTCATGACAAGATCAAAAGGCCTAGTATTAGCTAATTTGATGGACGCCCTATTGTTCTTACAGTATAATGCATTAAAAGAGTACATTTTTTTCTCCTCCATATTTAGCCTAATCCATGTGAATAGAAGATTCACAGACTGTTCCAGATGATAGACCATGCTTCCATGTTTCCGTTTGCATTGATTATTGGTCAGATTGGAGATCATTGTAAGGATAAGAACTTTGGAGCACGATCGTTACACTTTATTGTTCTTAGAAGACATAATTACAACGTCTTGAAGCTAAGGTGTTATTTCATAACTTTACATGAAACTTAGGTCGTTGAGAATGTATTGCACTAATGGCGCTATCGACGCTGTTCCCTGAATCTTCTACAACTATTAGTATTCTTGACGTCTCTTCTTGCGCGTCTAAATTGAGAATGTTAATACCGTGTTCACCCACAGTGCTACTTGCCAACGAAGCAATTCGAGGACTCTTCCACATATTGTCGCCAATCATTGTAACTACGCCTCTTTGATATATTATGTCCACCTTTGAGCTGTAAGCTCTGAAGTACCGCTCATTCCTTCTGATGAATTCTGCATCCAAAAAGAGTATTCTTGATATTTCAAGGTCATCGATTCTGTAAGGGGATAGTTTTACAAATTCGTGATACTCTCTAACCTTCTCAAGCATTGCCAACAAATGTGAAGCAGACATTGAATCCATTCTTACAATTGCACAGTTCTTTTTACCGGTAACGATCTTGATTAGGTTCTCATCCCCATCATTTGGCAATGTCCTTTTTATGACCGTGCAGCGCGAAGGATATGACATATCTGTTACAGTAATTGGGATATCTAAATTGTTGTCATCGATTTCCTTTATCGCTACTGGGTCAAGTATCTTCATTCCAAACATTCCTGCGAGCCTAGCTTCATTGTAAGATAAATGAGTAACGTAATGTAGCTCATTCTTGACTACTTTAGGGTCGGCACTTTGCACGGCACCGTCCTTCTCAAAGTCTAATCTGACGTCGTATTTGTCATGAAGCAGGATTGCAATATCTGCAGCAGTTCTATCAGAGCCGCCTCGTTCATATGTAGTTTCAAGCCCATCAGATGTCTTTCCTATGAAACCTCCCATGGTAACAACTTCGTTATCTTCAATCAGATCTGACAAATAAGAAATTCTTTTCTTAGACTCTTCAAAGCTGAAATTTGCTCCTTCAAAATTATCATCAGTAATAATTGGCCATTGTGTTATGCTAACATGTTCAGATTTAAACCCATTGCTCTTTAGAACATAATCCATTAGATAGGACATGGGAATTTCGCCACTGTAGGCCAAAGTCCTTGATCTGACGACATCTACAAAGCGCCTATTTTCTGCGGCCTGTTTAAGAGATATAGTCACCTCATGAAAAAAGGAGTTTAATAGTTCTACGTATTCCTGTCTGTAATTTGCGCTAAGATAATTCGATGATAGATCATCGTATACACCTCTAAGTACTCCTAAATTGACTGTTTGTGAAGAGGCAAAACTTTTGCCTTTACTTATTGCAACATCAGTCATCGAAACATTCTTTTCAGCGTATTCAATGATGGGTGCAGAGAATACGGCAACTATTTTTGATTCCTTCTTAAGTTGCCTTATCCGCTCAATAACTGAAGGAAGTAATGATCCGTGCACGCCAAGTGCGCTTCCTCCGAATTTCGCTACCACAACTCCAACCAAATCATGTATTCGTAAAACTGCTACATGTCAATCCATATATTTGCTATCATGAATTGGTTGACTCTGATCTATTTCAATCTATCCACTTTTAGCATATTAGTGAGATCTTGGACAGTCCTTAAGTAAGCTTCTGTTTAGATGCAATACATAATACCACCTGAAACGATAGGTATCTTGGTCAGATCAGATAGCTCTTTAACTCTAGCCACGATTGCATTGAACCAAAGGCTATCAATTCCTTGACTCCAAATGGTCACCTTCTTGAATCGCCTCTCTGATCCCCCTGCAAAAAAGCCGGTGCAATCTTCCGCGGTCATGTTATTGTATTTCTGACCAATCTCCGCCACAATGGTCTCAGCCTCCATTGGCAGGTACAGGATGGTCAATGTCGGGAAAGGAACAGTATTCTGAGTCGAAGAAGTCCCATCTTCCATATGACAGATCTTTCAAAGTCACAGTTATATCTGGATTTCGAGAAGTTGGGATAAATCTAATTTTAAGATTCAATCACATGGTAAGTATTGACGTCGTTCCCTAATTAATAAATAATAGAACTGTAGCCTAAAGTGGCTTTAATTTTTAGAAACTTGATTAACCGTGAAAGGAATATTTAATCCAAAATGACATCCAATCCATTCCGCCCCGAAAAAACGTTTTTGTTTTTCCAACTATAAGGAGGGAACATTTTTACAGCCTTGTGCTTGTCAAGATCACCAGAGTATTAAATCGGCTTAAATACAATCTACAAGCCCTAAAAGGTTTCGAGAATAATACAAAATAGTTACTTCTCAAATTCCTATGCTCCTTTCTGCAGCTGTCTTAAAACCTTTCCTAATTGTTCCATTAAGAATCGAATAATCTAATTTCCAGTTCAGTATTATAGGCATAATTCCGATGGCCTATCTTGATTAAAATGAACTCCTGCTATGCTAAATTACATTTTGCAAATGTAATCATTAAATTAACTACCATCCTTAAATCTTGGATATTTACGCATTCAATGTTGAGGGTGAATCTGGCCAAGCTAAAATATAGGATCAATTACAATCCAATAAACTACGATATACAGTTAGGCATGTATAACACCGAATCAGACAATCATATCCGATATGAAGATGCGAGAGCAAATCAGTGGAGATGCGACAAATGTGACGGCACATTTTCGACCTTCCGAAAGCTCAAACTGCATAAATCTCAAATTCATGCATATTAGATTTTTGTATATAGAGGTTATAAGATCGCTATATATAACAATCTGAGTTGTATACGTTCCGGTAACATGAGTTATGCTGAGTACATATCCCAATTGATCAATTGTACTCCGGCTGAGTTGAAGGGTCCGGAAAAATCATCGTTTCTAAGGCTCATGGAGCTTTCTAATAAGAATGAAGGGATACATTCGTATTTGTGGTTCAAAAAGCAGGCACCATTTAGCTCTGAGGACGAAGAGCTACTTTCTACCCTTGTCGATGGCAATCTAGTGGAGGTGATTCATGGAGGTAGATTTAGAAGGGGTGGCCGAAACTATGCATTAACAACGTGCGGACTATTTTACATTCTGAGCGAGAATCAGGTTTTTTCTGGCATTTTACTCTCGAGATACTGTGGCAATATTATATTGCAACTGTTGTTATTTCAATACTTGGAAGAGGACACCGTCAAAAATTCGAGTCCACAACTTGAATTCTTAATCTCCGATTACTTGCATAGATGCTGTATTACCTCAAAACGTACTATAGATACTATTAGATCCTCAAAGATTTCGGAAGATAGAGAGAGGTATTTGAAAATACTTGAAATAGAACTCAAAGCATTTGCATTTTGCTTAGGAATAAGGTTGACACGAATGTATTCACGCTACATAGCGGTTTCTAAAGGTAGAAATACTAAATATACGGACCAAATAGACCATGAAGAAGACAAGATGTTGAGTGCGCTGGTTGATGATGTTAGATTTACCCGATTTCGACGTAGCGTTCTAAAGGAATTAGATGAAGCAGTTGAAGAACTCGCTAGGTTAAAATCAGAATAGCTTATTGGTTCCATTATCGAGTTTATTTTCTGACTACCATTTTTTTGAAAGTCGACACTAAGTGTTGTTAGAAGCATGACCGCCAGCAGACTGTCCGCAACAACGATAATATCATAAGGGTTGACATTTGAGTAGATCACATGATTATGGATAATTGCTTGAATGAATTTACGAAAGTAGGCTTGTCTAAGCTAATGAAGCCGTTTGAAAATTCTCCTGATGACTTGTACAAGTTAATTAGAGCTTTTAGTGTAGCTTTTAACATACACGCCGGGCTTTCAAGAAACAACAATAAAAATGACCCATACATCAATCACTGCCTAAGAGTCTCGCTTATCCTGAGTGAAGAAATTTGTTGCAAAAACATCATTGCATTAAGTGCGGCTCTTCTGCACGATGTCTTCGAAAAGACAAGAAATCCTTCATACGATTCGACAAAATTGTTAGCAGACTTTGGGGAGAATATAAGTGATATTATTTTTACACTATCGCGGAATAGCCCGGAAGATAGGAAAGTTGAATATTTACAACACTATTATGAGAAAATTGCTTCTAGTCCCAAGATTACCAGGTTTGTAATGTTAGCAGATAGGCTCGACAATGCAAGATTCTTGAGAACCGTTAGTCAACGTGAAAGAGCATTTAGATACAAGGAAGAAACCGAAAAATATGTGGTTCCAATCGCTCAAGCTACAGATGAAAGGTTTGCCGTAAAACTGTCAATAGCATTATACGAGATCAAGTGACTTCCACATCTCCTATCGGCTCTTTTGAGTACAAACTCCGTCCTTGTCCTTGGTATGCCTCGTCCAATGTATTATTTATCCAATCCATCTATGCTCGCTACATCCACATATTCTGCATCGCCGATAATTATTCAAATTGAGGGAATTCAACTACTCATACCTTTATTTTTTAAATCTCTTATATGCACGTCACAATTCTCGAACACAAGTATAATTCTTGATTCCCTTTGGTAGAATAAGATAGTTATGACCTGCCTGAAACTAGCAAAAAATTGCTCCAAGGTGTGTACTTGACCTCAATTCGAAACCTCCTTTGGCCCCTTTCATTTCTAATTTCCTTTTCCACCCGATGATATCGGAAGAATATCTAAGACGAGTTTTTAACTGACCGATCAGAACTCATATCGGCACACGAGCTAAATGCGATCATGCAATAATCAACAAAAAATGACATCGCGTCTTTTGTAGAAAGTCTCATGAATTAGCACATGCATGTTCTGAGATCTTGTTTTCTATATATTATTACACTCTTTGTACTTGGTACATTAATCCCCACTCTCGTTCCCTTAGCAGATATTGAAACTAACTGGACTATCTATGTTTTAGCACAACTAAGTGCAGGAACTAATCTTAGGCCCCCGAATATGGCGACCGATCCAGAAGAATTGCTAGAATCGATTGGATCCCCAGGCAATTTGATGGATTCCGTTCTTGAAGAGGTGAGGAACACCAATACTTCGGAAACAAGTGTCGAAAATAGTGAGGCAGAGTCGTACTCGCAAGGGGAGAATATAATACTATCACATCAAATAATACCGGCAAAGGATTTTATCCATCTTTACGACACCTATCCTTTTGCTATAGCAGAAGGACTCATATCCGCCAAACTTCCTTGTGAGTCTGATAATAGTACCCATCTAAAAGTAATGATAGGTCAAATACCAAAATTACAGCCAGCTAATTTGACCATAGAGAAAGATCTCTCTAGGCCTGGATACATGTGTCTTTACAACTTTGAGATCCAGCAAGATTCCACAAGTAATAGAAATTCGTCATCTGTTACAGACATAGTACTATTTAATACTAGTGATGAAAGAACGGTTTTACCGAACACAAGCACTTTTGTTATTGGAGTCACCAAATTGTATCCTCTCCAAAATGGAACTCTCCCAGCAGCGTAAGGAAGGGTTAATCAAAGTGATTAAAACTCGATAACATACAACCGTCTCAAAGTTAATAAGAGTTCCAAATTACTAGATTTTTGAATGCGCCATAAAGGATTGTCATACGCAAAGGCTGGAATCAATATAAAGCAAATTGATCTCGTACATCATCTGATAGGCGGCCTTATACAAAGAACTCACAGAAATACAAATAAGGGACGAGTATTGTCTGGTTTTGGTCATTACGCCGGTTTGGTCGATATTGGATCATGTGTATTGGCTCTACATTGCGACGGAGTAGGCACAAAATTATTAATTGCCCAAGCAATGGACGATTTCAGTACTGTTGGTATAGATTGTGTAGCTATGAATGTAAATGATCTTATCTGCGTTGGGAGTACCCCTTTTGCCTTTGTGGACTATATTGCGACTGCTAAACCAGATCTTGATGCGCTCAGTACAATAGCTAACAGCCTAGTAAGGGGGGCAGATGAGGCTGGAGTTGCAATTATAGGCGGTGAAACTGCGGTAGTACCGGGATTGCTTTCAAATGTCCAAAATAAGAATTCTATCGAACTCTCTGGAACCGCGATGGGGTTTGCAAAAAATAGATCGGAACTAGTTTTAGGTAATAGGATAACGAAAGGAGATATCATACTGGGAGTGGAAAGCAGTGGTCTACATTCCAATGGATTCACCCTAGTTAGGAGAGCCTTGTTGAAACTTGATCTTCATAAAAACGTAGGAAATTTAGACGGGTCGCTGGGCAATGTACTGCTCACGCCAACGCGAATTTACGTAAGGCCGATGATTGACCTGTTTAGTTCTGGAGTCGAGGTCCACGGCATAGCACACATAACAGGTGGTTCCTTTACGAAACTTCGTAGAATCAATGATACCGTTAACTATCGATTAGACAGTATGCCGGATCCCCCTGAAATTTTCAAATTAATCCAAGTTAAGGGGAGGATTGAATTCGCTGAAATGTATAGAACATTTAATATGGGGGTCGGTTTGTGCGTAATCGCGCCTCGTGCTTCCGCAGAAGCTATAGTCTCGAAGTTCGAAAAGTATAGCATGAGAACATACAAAGTCGGTACAATAGAAAAGCCAGGTACTGGAGAAGTTTCATACGGAGTTCTTACTAAAGATGCAAGACCTCGATGAAATTGAGGAAGCTTCGGCTTCCTATTATTCAGAGGGAAGATCTGAGGAAAATCACAATAGAAACAACAATTAATATTCCTATATTCGATTAGGTTGTTGCATCAGATATGACCGGATCGAACTCAGTCGAAATCTCAGGAACAGAAAATCCGCTTCAGTATGATCTAGCCTGTAAGGAGATCGCAAGAAGAATAACCGAAGTGGATGAATCCAAATTGCCCATTGTATCAACTATATTAAGACAGGTTTCGTCTGAGTTCCACCTGAAGCACCTCCCTCGTCGCCACGATTTTATGAAACATTTGCCAAAGAACCGGACATGGAGGGCCGTATTGAAGATAAAACCGGTAAAAACAGCATCGGGTGTTACCATCATAACTGTAATGGCTATACCCCACCCATGTCCCCAAGGAAGATGTATTTATTGTCCTGGTGGGGTCGAATTCAATACACCTTTGAGTTATGTAGGGTCGGAACCAGCCACTAAAATAGCTCAAGCTTATGCATACGATCCCTTTGAACAGATAACCACTAAATTGAATTCGCTTGAGATAAATGGTCATGATACAGGCAAGATAGAACTAATCATAATAGGCGGGACTTTTCCTTTCATGACGGAAAAGTATCAGCATGATTTTGCAAAGGCTTGTTACGACGCACTCAATTGTGATACGAAAATAAGACCATCAGCTACCCTTGAAGACGCTATGAGCGTCAACGAGAAATCAAATCACAAATGTGTTGGACTGACAATCGAAACTAAACCTGATTACTGCAAGTTGAGGCATATCGAGATAATGCTAAGTCTGGGTGTTACAAGGGTTGAAATCGGCGTTCAGTCGCTGCGAAATGAAGTATTCAGGCTAACTAACAGAGGGCACAACATAGATGATGTAACAGAATCATTCAAAATTGCGAGAAATGCGGGGCTTAAAATAGTAGCGCATATGATGCCTGGTCTACCTGGTTCATCTCCTAAAAAAGACCTAGAAGACTTACAAAAGCTTCTGTACGACCATCAATACAGACCTGACATGCTGAAAATATACCCTACTCTAGTATTAAAAAATACAGCATTATACAAGATGTATCGTAGTGGACGGTTCACCCCATATACTGACGAAGAGATGATAAGGGTACTTGTTGAATTGAAAAAGAAAATTCCTCCGTGGGTTAGGATTATGAGGATACAAAGGGAGATAGAACCAAATGATATAATAGCTGGTCCTAAAAAGGGTAACCTTAGACAAATAGCATTAGAAAGATTGCATTCAGAAGGGTATAAATGCAACTGCATTAGATGTAGAGAGATTGGTTTAAGATCGAAAGGCAGTATTGATCGAGAATCCTTTAGGTTAGTTAGATTAGATTACAGGGCAGCTGGAGGGCAAGAAATTTTCTTGTCTTACGAAACGGACGATGGATCTGCGTTATTGGGTTTTCTGAGATTGAGAAAGGTTACTGGATCTGTTGAATCTGAGCTTCACTCATATGAGTGCCACGATAATAGCACTCAAGTTGTGGCTATTGTAAGAGAGCTTCATGTGTATGGCCAGACACTTAGTGTCGGAAGAAAAGCGAACAATCGGTCTTGGCAGCATAGGGGCCTAGGAAGATTGCTTATGGTCGAGGCCGAGGAAATAGCTAGATGTGAGTTAGGTGCAGACGCCTTATCGGTGATTAGTGCTGTAGGAACAAGAAAATACTATGAAAAACTGGGTTACATTCGGAACGGACATTATGTTACCAAATTACTAAATTGAATTTGTTGAGTTCAGACGCAACTATAGGAAAAGGGACTTGGCTTGACAAAGTTGCCTATGAGTTAATAGAGAGAGAAAAAAGGTTAAACAGAAGTCTTTCCACAATCAGAGTAGAGAGTGGCCTCGGAGCATCAGGAATTCCACATTTGGGAAGTTTAGGGGATGCCGTAAGAGCGTACGGAATCGCGGTTGCACTGAAAAATATGGGATATAACGCGCAGCTCTTGGCTTATTCGGATGATATGGATGGACTTCGTAAGGTCCCTTCGGGTCTATCGAAGGATTTGATCTCATACCTAGCTAAGCCTGTTTCAAATATTCCTGATCCATTCGGAAGTTGTCATTCATCATATGGCGCGCATATGACTGGACTCCTTCTTGATTCATTGGATCGGCTTGGAATAAAGTATACTCATATTAGTGGCCAGTCGACTTACAAACGTGGGCTTCTCATTAATCAGATCGACTTGATTCTCAAGAATCATGAGAGAATCGGAAAAAGTATCGCTAAAATAGTTGGACAGGAAAAATATACGCGATCCCTTCCTTATTTTCCCATCTGTGATAAGTGTGGAAGAATATATGTCGCATCTCCGATAGATTATTTATCTGAGAGGCGAGTGATAGCATACAAGTGTGAGGGAACTAGAATAGGAGATGTTCACATAGAGGGATGTGGTTACCATGGCGAAACACACCTGGAAGATGGAAACGGAAAGTTACCCTGGAAAGTGGAATTTGCCGCCCGATGGCAGGCCTTTGACATCAGGTTTGAGGCATATGGGAAGGATATTTTGGATTCGGTGAGAATAAATGATTGGATATCAGATGAGGTTTTGCAATTTGCTCATCCCACACATATTAAGTATGAAATGTTCCTAGATAAAGGGGGAAGGAAAATTAGCAAATCGTCAGGAAACGTTTTGACACCCCAAACGTGGCTAAGATATGGAACTCCAGAATCGCTTCTCCTATTGCTGTACAAACGCATTTCTGGCACTCGACATGTAGGCATAGATGATATTCCAAATTTGATGGACGAATACGACTTCCTAGAAGATGTTTTCTTTGGTGCCTTAAATGAAGATAATATTGCCAAGCGTACAAAACTAAGAGGGATTTATGAATATATTCACCAACTGGAGCCTCCCTCCAGTCCTTCCTTGCACGTTCCTTACAGAATATTAGCACAACAGGCTCTTTTGTTTAGAGAAGATGAGAAATTGGTGGACAAAGTATATGATCGATTGGTAAAGTACAAGCTAGTTAAGAATAAGAGCGACTTGCTAATTATGAAGATCCAACTTGCGTCGAACTGGTCAAATGACTATCTATTAACAACGCTTGCAAGTACACACATGAGCTTGTCAAAGACGGAACAAGAAGCACTGCTAGAACTGATAAATTATCTAAAGAATTTGGACCCAGCAAATGATAAGAGTGAACTTGCTATTGTTATTCAATCTGAGATATTCTCTATCGCAAAAAGGAAAGGGCTGCAACCAAAGGAATTTTTCAAATTACTCTATGAAATATTGATAAATGCGGAGAAGGGGCCTCGATTAGGAAATTACATAGCAGACATGGGGATCAATTGGACCTATGAACAGCTCGATAACTATCGCACAAGGCCAGATCAAGAAGCTAAAGTAGGCAGAGACAAGAACGGCAGCTTTTGAAAAATCAAGTAGCATTGCAAAGAGGATTCGAGATGCGGATGTTTCCAATATATTTACTGAATGAACTACTAGAAGTATAAGACGCACCGTTATACAGGGCCTCTACAAGATGCCCGACTCACGCAGTTTTTGAGGAAGATATGTTTCAGCCAAATATCTGAAACCATGCTTAAAGAAAGCATCAAGTTCACATTTTTCCTTATTCTTGAGGAAGAGATTTAATTCCTTTTGCCATTTCTTGTCCTTTAGCCATTGTTTCTTTTTCATATCATTTGCCCTGTTCAGATCCTCGTCAGATGCCGTAAGGCGAGCGACTTCGGGGATATTGTATTCATATATATCAGAGAACATCATACCAAGTACCTTAGCATCTGGTGTGACTAGTCTATCGCTGTCGTAGCTCAAGGATTCACTACCAATTTTATACCTTAATGCGATCCCTAATCCCCAAGGGTCGGCGTCTGCAAATACCACCACCGGTTTTTTCCATACTTCGTTTAAGGTTTTTACCATCATTCTTGTTGCTCTATCAGGCTCCCCTGATCCAGTCATTAAAATGGCATTATATTTTTGGATGAATCCAGATTTTCTAATATTATTCAAAACAGTATCTTTCTCAACTACCATCACAAAGTCAGCTTTGACATCAACTATCTCTACATCCATGATATTTGTAGGGATCAATTGTGATGTTGCGCGACTTCCGAGATTACAGTCTATTAAATCTCCTCCAACACGTAGCAAGATGGGACCAGAAATCATGCCCTTAGGCTTCGATGTAACAGAAAACTCTTCACGCGGTACTCCAGTCAATAATTCAACAGCCTTGATAGCATCGTCAGACGCATCTTGGCTTGTCCAGAATTTTTGCCTATTTCTTTCATCTCCGACTGTGCTAAGAGTAGCGTAGTACATTCCTCTAATAGTACTCTCCATTTGCTCATCCAACAATTTTCTAACAGCATTGGACATCACAACATATTGTGAAAAGGTTGGAATTTTTTTGGTCGTATCAGGACTTATGTGGACCGTCTTCGTTCCTACCGTAAGCATTCTTTTCTCCTCTGACCAAACTGTGTTATCATAACCAATCTTTGTTATGTCGAAAGAGGGCATTTTTTTTCCAGAAAGGACATCGTTACAAATAGCCTTCATAATTAGCCGTATCTTTTTTATCGTCTCTTTATGGCGTTTGTCCATACCCGACATGACTAGCTCAATTCCTCTGAAGATGTCAAGAAATTCTCGATTTTCTCCTGGGTACTGTCCAAACGCTTCATTTTCAAAGATTTCTTTGACCTAGTGACCACTGATGTTTCTTTAGATCCCGAACCCTTTTGTTGTCCCCGAACATCATGACGTTCCACTGGCACTGCGTGATTCTCAACATTTGTCATGACTGATCTTGGGTGAGAGACTCCCTTCTTCACATGTCTTTCAACTAAAGCCAAAAAACTGTTGGTCAGATCCTCAGCGCTAACGTCAATAGATTCAGAAATCGCATCCACTATTAAAGGTATATAATACTTGTAAAGCTTTAACCTATTTTCTGCATCTTTCAAATGCATTTCGTGTCGTATCTGCTTGCTCACTTTCCTGTAAAGGTCACTAAGACAGGCTTTCATGTATTTTTTCAACTCACCTTCTGATGCAATACTCTCTTTTCCCGCGGTCTTGTATGGGATTTTTGTGGAGCATATATGGAAAAATATGTGAATAGGTAGGAGATCAATTGCACGATCCGATCTAGATTCGAGTCCACTAAATTGCTCTTTAACTTGTTTCTTAGATACCCCCATCTTGTTTAGTTCCACTTCCGAAATTACTTCTCTTGCTACGTCGGACCCTTCATCATAAAGCAACGGTATTTTATTAGCAAATCTATAGAGCTTGAAATAAGAAAGGTTACCACCGTAAGCAAGTCCGCATTCTACTATTGTCGGTCTATTGTTAATTATACATGCACGTGATGAATATCCCGTTAGTGTGGGTTTCATCTCTCTTGTCGATATTTTAGGCTGTGATTCGTCATCTGAAATCGCGTTTTCCTTCTTTGTAAAGATAGTTCGCTCTGTAGTCATTCCTACTGTAAAGATTCGCTCTCCTATTGGGCTCAAATGGTCTACGTTGGGGGATTGAAATTTAGTTTGTCTGCAGACATTTACAATTTTGATGAGCTCATGCTCACTATATTTATCAGCTTGCTTTGCCTCAATACCTGCATTTCTGATGATTTCTTTGGCCTTATCGAATGATAGCTTTTGAAAAGAATTGCACAATATGCCTTGTATGGTCGTCTTCTGAAGAGCATGAGTCCCAATTGCCTTCTTGAGTGTCTTTAAATCCATATCTGCTGGGTGTGGAAGGACCTCCTTGGCCGGTTCTGGCATGATATTGGTTCGTCTATCGAATGTAATCATTCCATCGTCTGTTGAAAAAGATATCACAGCATAGGGATTTACAATGCTGGTCTGACTTATATAATCATGTATCCTATTCTTTGTTATCGGAGAGAGCCGTCCTCTTAGAACTGCCTCTATCCGAAAGCCAGATTTTCCTCTGATAGTAGATTCTTTAGGCTTAGTATCACGCCTAGTCAATACTATTGGTTTATTGGTACCTATATCAGTACGCAATTCAAAATAATATTCGCTGGTCTCTTCAGCTGATTTTGACCATACTCGAAGCGGATGATCTGTATCTTTAGTAGAAAATGCTGCTATCATTTTTAGACCAACGCCAAATAAACCTCGTTGCTGTTGTTCGACATACTTGCCTGAGGTAAGAAATGAACAGACAGCTACGGAAACCTTATCCGAACGGATCCCAATCCCATTATCCTCACATGAAATCGCCCACAAATCATTTAGAGGATCTATCAGCTTAAGCGACACCGCTATTTTTGGCAAGATCCTTTCAGCCTCACATGAATCGAGGGAATTTTCGATGAGCTCGCGTATCGCCATATACAAAATCCGCTCCCCAGTGAATCCTGCTAAGGCAGAATTATCAACAAAGAACTCAGATTCAGCTTTTCTACTAAAGCTGATCTTAGCCTTGCTCTTTGTTTGAATAACTGACGATGATCCCAATTGTACCATCCTAGACGAAGCCATTTCGGCAATATTCTTGGATTTCAAACATTTTCAGTAGTTAGCGAACTAGATTTAACCTTTTACTGAGATCCGATCCTACCTCCAGCAAGCTGAGCACGACTCTTTCGTTTTCAACATGCGATCCCATGAAACAAGCTTTAGCACCCGTAATATCTGATCAATGAAGAGCAAATATGGGCAGAAGGAGACATGGATTCAATCCTGAAACATTCATGGTATCAAAATTACCTCTACTATACGTTTTGCTTGATGATACGATGTGCAATGAAGGATCTTGTTCATAGGTTCAAAACTAATGACACTTGCATTGATCAAATATCGATAATGGTAACAAAAGAAGATATTCATGCCGGTGGGTTCGATCGATATATAATTTCCTTGATTTTGAATTACCTTGAACCAATTCAAATTCTGTGGAAACCCTCAAAAGATTGGGTATCCTCTCGCTTAACCGAGGGAATTGTCAAAATCAGTATTTTCAGGAGGCCTCGCAAAAGGCTTTACGGTTGATAAGATCATTTCTGACAAATTTGTAAAAGCTGGGGATATCTTGAAAATTTCAATTATCATGACTACCACGGAAGCTGAAAAATCAAATCAAATCTACTTTACTCTATATTATTCTATCTTATTCTAATCTATTCTATTCAAATCGGAGATGAAAGCCCTAGATGGGATTTGAACCCACGGCCTAGGGTTTACGAAACCCTCGCTCTGCCAGCTGAGCTACTAGGGCACTAGATTTTCTGTGAAGACATTTTTATTTAATTCTTCACCTCTATAAATTGTGACCAATCAATATACAGAACACGAATAAATAGTTGTTAAATAAAGCATTTACCATGAAAGTATCTATCTCAGGAATTAGAGGCAGATATGGAAATGATTTGTTACCGACCGATGTGAGTAAGTTCACCAGATCTTTTGCGGCGTCATTAATAAGGAGCAATAATTCCTGTGTTGTCTCGAGGGATACTCGACCATCGGGTCAAACCTTGGCCTACGCAACACTAACCTCGTTATTAGAAGAAGGAATCCAAGTATATTACTTAGATATTGCCCCTACTCCTATTACATTTAGGGAGGCAAGAAAACATAAAGGCGGAATAATGATAACTGCATCACATAATCCCTTGGATTGGAACGGGCTAAAATTCATTTTGAATGGGAGAGGAATATCTGAGAAAGATCTAGAAGATATACTTGCGGGCAAAGAGCGTAGTTCAAGTAACCCCGGAACAGTATTTCGAACTACTTCTTCATACGTGGATGACGTATTGCACTATATGCAAAACAAAAATCATTTTCATAAAAAAAAGATAGGCTTAGATCCTGGCGGTGGAGCATCTTGTAGATACGTAAACATGTTATTTCATGAATTAGGCAATGGTTATTTAGCGATCAATGATGCTTACGGTACATCCTCAAGAGGGACCGATCCAACAGTTGAAAACTTGCACGAGTTAGGGTCATTGGTAACGGATAATAAATTGTCGCTCGGATTTGCTTTTGATCTGGATGGGGACAGGGTGGTCGTTGTAGACAGATATGGTAGAAAAATGGAGCCAGATGCAACTCTGCTACTCTGTGTTGGTGCAGCAATTGAACAAGGTGCCCGGAAATTTGTTGTGAGTTTGGACACTAGTCTTGCTCTAGAGAAATTTATCAAGCATTCAGGGGGAGAGATCGTGTATTCTAAAGTTGGAGAAGCTAATGTCGTTGACAAAATGGTAGAAATAGGTGCCGATGCAGGAGGTGAAGGGAGCAGCGCTGGCTACATTTCTCCTAACTTCAACATGTGTAGAGATGGATTGTTAGCAAGTGCTTTGATCTCTAGCTTAGAAGAAGAAAAACAAGATGAATACCTTCACTTCATCCGAACTTACAAACAGCAAAGATCTAAGGTCTATGTTCCAAATTCAGTAAAATTCAAAATTATCAACGAGTTGGTTGAGCCGCTACGAAAAATCTCTACTGAAACAATCCTTGACGATGGTATAAAGGCTCTATTGGACGAGGATTCTTGGATTTTAGTAAGGCCATCAAACACAGAGGATATTTTGAGAATTTCTGTGGAGTCGACCATAGACAAAACCCAGGATCTGTTCGAGTTTGTAAAGGCAAAGGTACTCACCATTAATGAGAGAATCAAGGGAGCAGCAGATAATTAACATTCTATCGTCCGAGCTTCGCCTCTATGAGAAGCCATTCCCTCTCGATGATGTCGCGCTTATAGATTTGGGCAGGACAAAGCGACCCCGACTGTTGGCATTCAAGTGCGACATGTTGGTTGGGAGTACTGACATTCCACCCCTTATGAAATCATGGCAAGTAGCTAGAAAAAGCTTGGTGTCGTGTGTTAGCGATTTCGCCGCAAAGGGACTTACACCTTCAGTATGCATCCTTTCATTGGGTCTTCCCCGATCAATCTCGCTACAAACTATCAGAGAGTTGGCATATGGATTCAGGAAAGCTTCCAAGGAGTTTGGAATTAATGTTATAGGAGGTGATACTAATCATAGCAACGAATTTACGATAGATTGTTCGATGTTTGCTCATTCTAACCTTCCAATCTCTACGATACCAGAACAGGGCGGAGCAAAGCCTGGAGATGTAATTGTTACTTCAGGAGTCTTCGGGCATACTGCAGCAGGTCTTAAAATTCTATTGAATAATGCAAGGGTAAAAAAACAGTTCAAAACCAGATATACTTCATCTGTGATGCTTCCCAAACCGAGACTAGAATTTGGAGTCTCCCTTCGGAAATTTCTTTCTTCCTCTATTGATTCTAGCGATGGACTTGCCAGTTCATTATATCGATTGGCGATCAAGAGCAATGTAGATCTTCATGTTGAAATGGTTCCTAAGGCTCCTGGAATAGATGAGTTCGCCTCTGAGAATGGAATTCGTAGCTTGGAGTTGGTCATGTATGGGGGGGAGGAATTTGAAATAGTGGGAACCATTCCTTTATGGCTATTGAAGAGAGCACGACAAGTAGCGATATCTAAAGGGTTGAATTTAATTGAGATAGGTAAGG
>JARBAV010000327.1 GCA_029237515.1 Nitrososphaerales archaeon | reverse complement strand
TTCGGATGTCATATATTACACAAAAAAAGAAAAGCCTCATGGTCTTTCATATGGTGAATGGACCGTAAAGTGGTGGCAGTGGGCTGTCTCCTCACCAAAAAATGAGAACCCAATTGTTGACAATACCGGAAAGTACGCAGACATTAATCAAGAAGGTCCAGTATGGTATTTGGCAGGAACCTCAGGTGAGAATAATATTCCGATTAGAAAATGTACGGTACCTTTTGGTAAGTCCATATTATTTCCAGTAATAAATTATGAAATCAATCAACTAGAGGATCCTAAATTAAGAACGGAAGATGCAATGGTAAAGCACGTAGTGGATGATATTAATGACATAGTTAAAAAAGAAGCAATAGTTGATGGCGTAAGTATGCCGGCTTACCGCGTGCAATCCTCTCCAGAAGTATTCGAACTTGATGTATGTGAGGATAACTGGTTAGAAATTTCGCCTGGATTGATCAAGGCCGCAGCAGACGGGTATTGGGTTTTCCTTAAACCTCTTGACCTCGGCAAACACGAAATCTATTTTCATGGATCGTGTTCAGGAGGTTTTCGCAATTCTACTGCAAAATTTACCGTGACAGTTTCATAGAGTAAGTCAAACTGGCTTGATTAATTAAGTGGATCTTTACTTTTATTCTCATCACCCAGACGGTCAATATTCAGACTTATGTTTCCATAAAATATATTCGTATGGTAAGGTGCCATAATTAATAAAAATCAATCAAGCTTAAATGGAGTAGTGTCCAAGTCATCAACACCGCCGTTATTTCTTAAGAGTATAAAAAAACATCGTACTAACGATGGTGACTTAACTTCAAGGGTGAGGTCTCTAAACGAAACACTAGCAAATATTATTCCCGTTTGTATGGACATAGGCGTAACAAGGATCTGTGACATTACTTACTTGGATAGGTTGTATGTGCCCAATTTCTGTTCAGTTCTGCCCGGGACCGAAGATTCCATATGGGTATATAGTGGAAAGGGACCGACAAAACTGCACGCGAAAGTGAGTGCCCTTATGGAATCTATTGAGAGATACTGTTCCTTGTCTAGCACCTGGAGTAAAAATATTATTTCTGGAACATATAGTGATTTATCTAAAAAATACAAAGTACTTCACCCGGATGAAGTCGTGGAACCAGTTGAATGCTATTACAGTGACAAAGAATCAGTAATTGACTTCGTAACTGGCTTTGATCTCTTGAGCAAGCAGGAAATTCTAGTTCCGTCTCAACTTGCATTTTCTAGACATTTTTCAAAACCTCCATCGGTTAATATTTTCCCATATTCACACACCAATGGACTTGCCTCTGGTAACGTTATAGAAGAAGCAATATGTCACGCGTTATGCGAGCTAATTGAAAGGGACGCAGTAAGCATAGCAGAGCTGTCTGCATCCTCAATACCATTCAGTGTCTTAGAGAAAATCACAAGGTCAATCAAAAATAATGAGCAAATTAGATGCAAGTCCAATGAGACCTGCAGTGTTGATTTCGTAGATGACGCTAGTATTTTTCAGGATGTTGACATTTCAGAATTTGCAAATAAATTTGATCATCTTAAATATTTGGTTGAGAGATTCAATACAGCCGGGATTTCATTACTCATAAAGAACATCACACAGAAGGATATTGGGATACCAACGTTTGTAGCAAGTAGTGTGGAATGGGTATCAAGTAATTACGGTTATTTTGCGTACGGATATGGAACTCATCTAGACTCTAGAATCGCACTTGTACGTGCGATAACTGAACTGTCGCAAACAAGAGTGGTAAACATACAAGGTGCGAGGGATGATTGTAGGAAGATAGAATATAAAGAAAATGATGAAATATACAAACGCAAATGGCAATTCATGCCTGCAATAAACTCGCCTTTACGAGCAAATAGTAATAATTCCATTGAATTTTCAAAAATTGGATCATATATTATGGACGATATGCTGGATGATATCAAATTCATACTGAACCGATTGAAAAAGTCTGGAATTACAAAGGTGATCGTTGTCGATTTAACTCATCCCAAATTGGGGATCCCCGTTGTGAGAGTAATTGCGCCAGGACTTGAAACTTTTGAAGTTGGTAGGCTGTTTAGAAATACTGAACTAACAATAGGAAAGAGAGCAAGAGATTTTTTTAGAAATTTATATGATATTTGAAATAAGCCTAAATCAAATATCTAATGTACTTCGCAAGAGAGAATCATAAGATATGATCCAAAACCCTTAGCAATCTAAATCAATTATGTCTTATTTCTGTTACATCGCCAGGACTTTTAGAAACAGAGTATTTTCCAACTGATTCTATTGACACCTTGCGCTGAAATAATGCCTTGACTATTGTCAATAATTTGCGCATACTCCTTAATTATTCTACAAATAGATAAGCATTTTGGAACACAAATCACAGAAATTTCACAAAATATTCTATTAGTCTTCTATTAAGATGAATTGACATTGTCTATAAGGATATATTTCTAGCTATATTTATTAGCATCAAAATTATCACACTGTTAATTTGAGTCACACAGTTAACAAAAAAGGAATGGGTTGGCTGCCTGATTACCCCAGCTTTCGAGATTATACTCCGCAAACAACGAAAGTTGCAAACATGTTCAAAAAAGTCGACTTGGATGAAACTCTCAAAACTAAAGTTTTAAAGGTTTCGTTGCCTTCGAAAAAGGATCTAAGAAAATGGTGTTCACCCATAGAGGACCAAGAATCAATCGGATCATGTACTGCAAATGCTGCGGTTGGATTGGTGGAGTACTTTGAAAGAAGAGCTCATGGCAAACATATTGACGCATCCAGATTATTCCTTTACAAAGTAAGCCGAAAGATGCTTAATTTTAAGGGCGATACTGGCGCATTTTTGAGGACTGCTATGGGGGCACTTACGTTATTTGGAGTTCCTCCGGAAGAGTACTGGCCATACGATATAAGAAACTATGAAAAGGAACCTCCTGCTTTTTGTTATTCTTTTGCCAAAAACTATCAAGCCATAAATTACGTTAGGCTTGATCCTTCTGGAATAGCAAAAGATGTTCTTTTACAATCAATCAAAGATAATATCGCAAAGGGCTTCCCTTGTATGTTCGGGTTCACAGTGTACAACTCTATTCAACAAAGTGCAAGTACTGGAAAAATTCCATACCCATGCGAAGGAGAAAAAATAGATGGCGGTCATGCAGTCATGGCAGTAGGGTATGATGACAAAATGGAAATAAAAAATGAAATGTGTGATCAAGCAACTAAAGGGGCGCTGATTATTCGTAATTCATGGGGTGCGGAATGGGGTGAATGTCTTGGAGGTGGCACCAAAATTTCTCTTCTCGACGGTACAGAAGTTCCTATTGAAGTACTCGTCATACAAAATACGCCAGTTTGGGTTTATTCTTACGACACAAGGAAAAAAAGAGTTGTGCCCGCTTTGGCCATTCCGAAATACTCTGGATATCGAGATGATTTAGTAAGGGTGACACTCGACAACAGCGAAAGCATAATTTGTACCTCAGATCATTTGTGGTTAATACGGGACGGCTCTTATAAATCTGCAATAAATTTGAAAGAAGGCGATTCGTTAATGCCACTTTACAGAACTACTCATCACGGTTATGAAAAATTCTATAGCAATAAGCACAAGAATATCTGGATCACTACACATTGGATGGTAGTTCATGATTTAGATAAGC
>JARBAV010000033.1 GCA_029237515.1 Nitrososphaerales archaeon | reverse complement strand
TTTTATTCGGAGCATAAGACAATTCTATCTACTAGCTAGACTAGGCATAAGGCTACCATTTGATCAAAATCTACTTCTTTATCTAGCTGGTTTATCGATGAGTATGACCCCGGGTAGTCTTGGGCAGACAATCAAATCGTATTTCCTGTATAGAAATTATGGGGAACCAGTTGCTAGGACAGTTCCTCTGGTGTTAGTAGAAAGATATCTTGACATTTTAGCTATTTTTGTATACGTGGCGATTTCAGTTATGTTCATACAGAATGAATTTCTCTCTATCTCAGTTTTAATAATAGGGCTAATACTGCTGGCGCTTCCACTTTTGTTAAGATTTCATGGTGCAATATCGTCCAAAATTAAAGAAATATTTCCAAGAAGTAAATTATTCTTTAAATTTGATAGATTCCAAAGTAAGCTGGCGGAATTTGACAAGAGCCTTATGTCATTGGTATCCGCCGAGACATTCGTTTATGGATGGCCTATAAGCATGTGCGCATGGTTTTTTGAAGCGCTAGCAATCTTTTTTTCGTTCAAGGCCCTCAACATACAACTAGATTTTGAGCTTACAACAGCGTTCGGCTTCTCTTCTCTTATGTTTGGAGCGATTTCCCTCGTCCCAGGCGGGGCAGGCGTAACCGAGCTTACATTTTTACAGCTTCTGACTTCGTATGGGATTCCAATAGCCCAGGCGGCAGCTGCGGTGCTTCTAGTAAGGATATCAAGCTTGTGGTATTCAACTCTTATAGGCGTCGTGGCAGCGAGGTTAATACTCCGTCAGAAAAAGATGACTAATCCTTCTGCTGATAGTTATTGACTACATGTAGTATATTCTTCTATCGGTCGTTGGGTTGGTCCTTTGGTGTTCATATAATGCGGACATTCTACCCTACAAATTCGTAACTCGTACCGCTAATAAGAGGCGAGAGTTTAACCTAACTCGGTCTATTCGAATTTCACTTTCACCCCTTTGATTTGGAGCACTATAAATGACTTAGCATACATTATCGAAATTGATAGAAAAATGGACAACTGCAGCTACTGCAGTAACCGATATCTCTATATCTCTCCATCTGTCTTGATATCTCGATATTTGTATCCTGGTTGGATGATAACTTCGAAACATTTTATGATGATATTAACGCATACTATAGAGGGGTATCTGCCAATGATGCTTTTCCAAGCTACAATTCATTTTATTTAGTAGTACACTAGTACTAATATGAAACGTAACAAAATGTTTAAATAAAAAAAATTTCTATGAGGTACCAATATCGGAGAGTTTCTCAGCACAGTATTTTGGGAGGGGCTGCAAAGGATGAAATTTTATAGGTTTAATAGGGATAGTTCATTCACTGCAAAGTTCTGCAGACTTACGCATTCACGCAAAAAGCTGATCTATATGATAGGCACTAGTAGGTCGCGTTTATTAGATTCGTGTTATTTCGAAAACCAGACGTGGGGTGCATTACATAAGGCCTGGAAAGGTTACATCATTGCTAAAAACAAATAGATAGATTGTATTACTACGCAGAAGTTATTCAAAAACTTCAGCGAGAACTGGGTTTACCGGTCTCCTTATTCCCTTTGTTAGGACTATCACCGCAGGAACTAGCTGACGTTGCTTCTGAAGATTATCCTTCAGAAGAGTTTGATAGAGAAATGCGGAGCGAGCAAGAATAGGTGTTAAGATTTGGGTAAAATAAATATCGCAATTAAGGACGAGACAGAAGAGCGATTGAGGCGAGCAATTGCCGATCATATGGGAGTAAAAAAGGGGAACTTAAGCAAGGCATTGGAGGAGGCAATTGACTTGTGGATCGCTCACGTGTCAGAAAGACGAAGAAAGAAAGAAGAAGGACGGAGGGATGGTAAAACAAAGATCGGATGGACATAAAGACAGCCTTATTAGACCGCAAATGGTACCTCACAGATCTACTTGTAGATCCCTACATAAGAATTCGCAAAACAACCGCGGCCGCATTCATACACTTACGTCAAAAATTTGTTAACCTCAATTGTTATGTTATCAATTACAAGCCAATAAACAGTTATTAAGAATGCCCGATTCTAACCTTCTACGGCGACAAGACCTAACGAAAATAAGCCAAACGCATCAGACGCCACAAGGATATTTTTGGTCGACGATGATCCCGACGTGATATTTTCGATGGTGACTTGTCTGGAATCACGTGGTTTTGTTGTTGATTC
>JARBAV010000326.1 GCA_029237515.1 Nitrososphaerales archaeon | reverse complement strand
TACCAGTTGCACACATAGAAGCTGGTCTCAGAAGTTTTGACAAAAGGATGCCTGAAGAGCGAAATAGAATCTTGACAGATCACTTAAGTGATCTCCTTTTCGCTCCAACTGGCACGGCAGTGAGGAATTTGAAGGATGAACACGCGGCGGGGAGAATAATCAGCTCGGGGGATGTATCGGTTGAAGTTGTAAATGAGGCTTGGAAATTCTCAAAAGATTCAGAGATCTTGAAAGAGTTGTTGCTGGAACCAAAAAAATTCATCCTCTTCACAATGCATAGAGCTGAGAGTACGGGTACATACTCTAATCTTAAGACTATCGTGGAGACGTTTCGTGAAATAGAACTAGAGACTTCTGATCGGTCCAGATCATTAGATCTGAAGCAGCCGAAGGTTTCAAGTGTAAGTAGTTCTAGTTCTGCAGACAAATATGTTGACCATGGCGATCAATTGCAGATAGTATTCCCTATCCATCCAAGAACCGAGAAAATGCTCAAATCATATGGATTATACGAGGAGCTGGTCGGTTTAGAAAATGTCAAGATAATCAAACCATTGGGCTATATTGACTTTCTCCGGCTTGTGAAAGAATCATACAAAGTGGTTACTGATTCAGGAGGCCTTCAAAAAGAAGCTTATCTCTGCTCCATTCCATGCATCACAATTAGAAAAAGCACCGAATGGGTGGAAACCCTACACGGAGGTTGGAACACACTCTGCTCCTTCAGGAAAGAGGAGATAGTAGATCTTATTCTTCAACGAATTCCGTTTATACGGAGAGATGATAGTAAAGAGATATTTGGCAGCGGAAACGCTTCGGAGATAATTCGAGATTCGATCATTTTTGGATTTCATCAAGTCCGTAGTAAGATGAATTCGTGAACCAAAGGTAATCGAAATTCATGGCCAATATTTACTCCTATTACAACATTGCTTCAATTAGAAGAATCTTGTTCTGAAACTACAAGCCCGATACGTGTATCTTGCTAAACGGGTTCATATGCTGCCTTCAATTACGGCTGACTATACTTATTGTTAGTGAATTACTAAGTATTTGGAGTTGGCTTACAGAGCATCTATTGCGTAACGTCACTAGAAATATATCATACATTTCTACACCATCTTAGAGTCAAATGGTGAAAGCAAGTATTGCATTGGTCACTGGCAGCTCATCTGGAATAGGATTTGAAACATCGTTGGCTCTGGCGCGAAAACGAATTGATACATTTGCTACGATGCGAACACCCCAAAAAGGGGATACTATCAAGAAAATAGCTAAAGAAGAGAACCTTCCAATAACTGTCCTAAAGATGGATGTAAATAATGACGATTCTGTAAGAAAAGTGGTAAAAGAAATAGTCGATAAGGTGAACAGAATTGATATTTTAGTAAATAATGCAGGATACGGTTTGTTTGGCGCTTTAGAGGATTTGACCACTAAGGAGATAAGGAACCAATTTGAAACAAATTACTTTGGAGCGGTAAGGGCTATCAAAGAAGTTTTACCAACGATGAGGAAGCAGAGACGTGGGGTTATCATAAATGTTACATCTATAGCGGGAGTCGTGGGAATACCTGGTGAATGTATCTACTGCAGTTCCAAATTTGCATTAGAAGGATTAAGCGAATCCATATCCTATGAGCTTCAACCTTACGGGATCAAGGTTATTCTAATAGAACCTGGAGTGATCAATTCGAATTTCATACCAAACATCAAATTTCCTAGCTTGATCGATGAAAAGTCAGGGAGGTTAAGGAATAATACCTCGTTTTCACATTATTCTGAAACGATTAATGCATTTCTATCACATTATTATCCCCTTATGAAGAACGCGCCATCCCCTACACTAGTCTCGAAAAAGATCCTAGAATCAGTCAAGATTGCATTATCGTCCCCACAGTGTTTTTTCAGGTACACTGTAGGAGAAGATTCAAAATCTCTGGCAACCGCAAAGAGGGATATGTCGGATTTTCAGCTACATGATTTCATTACAAAAAGAATGCTTGGATAGGATATACTCGCGTACCAGTAGCATAGCTCTTTAATGCAGATAAGGAAGACGTTGTGATGATGCGTTTCTTACATATCATCTAAATGGATTATTATCCTTAAGAAGGGTAGACGTACTAAGTTGGACACTGAATGAGTACTAATGCGTAAATAATGAATATAAAAGTCAATGTAGCCGAAAATAGGAGAAAGGGAGTATTAGACTTGGTAGCGCCTTCGCACTGCCCATTAAAAATCCCATGAATAGCCGGTT
>JARBAV010000325.1 GCA_029237515.1 Nitrososphaerales archaeon | reverse complement strand
TTCACCTCGCTGCAGTTATGATTTTATGAATTCAACTCTCTTGTGCATTAGCAATAATACTGACTCTGAACACAATTTTTCGTCTACATATGACTATGCATACTAGAAAAAAGACATCGTTACCAGAAACAGGAATATAAATAGTTTGGGAAATCCCATCTTGTTTAGGGGCCAGAAAATGATCCTATCATGATCTGGAAATCTCTTATTATAGTAACTAAAGCCTAATTCAGACCTTTTGATCTAGTACTGTTTGCGAAAAGAAAATAAATGTAAATAAGTAGATATTTCTTAATAATTTGAATAATACGTAAATAGGCATATACTATATTTTAGGAAGAATCCCTTCAAGTGCTCTCTAACTTAGATTCTCCATTTTGATCAGAGAATCTAGTCTGTTCTCTGATTTGTTGTGCAATTGGATTAGGAAAATTCGTCTGAATGAAGAAGGCCGTTGCTACTACAAGTATTAGCATGATTAATGCAATAATCGAGGTGATATTATTGCTTGAAAGAATCACTTCCTAATATTCGCGTTACTGAAATATATGTATGTCATTCCATCTTGCTAAAAGCGGGAGTAGATTGCTTACCTGGAGGACAAGAATTAGCTGATTTAGGACAGATTATCTTCCACTGATTCTTTCTGAACGGTTACGGTTGCAAAATAATGGGTTAGTCTAATCGAACTAAAGCTATGGGAACACCTGCTCACCATTGTGTCTATCAACAATTCTGATAGCCTTTGTAGGACAGGTTTCTGCTGCCGACAATATATCTTCAAATGAAGCGCCGTCCTCTGATTCAACTCTAACCTTAGGGTTTATGATCTTGTTTTTTTCCAACACAAACACTTTGGGCGCCAATACTTCACAGCTTCCGAATGCCATACATAATGTGGGTTCTACTGTTATGTTGAAGCGTGCACGTGGCTTGGAGCTCTCTGCATCATCTTCAACCTTTGATACGCCTGTGATCACAGACGGACCCTTTCTAATTCTTGTGCTCTGTCTGTCCCCGAATCTCTCATGCCTCCATTCCTTGTACTCGCTTTCAGTAGTTTCTTGATTTTCTCTCTGATTGGAATAAACTGTGGACTCGTGGGAATTCCTTGGCTTTGCGGCTGGGTTTCTGAAGCTATCGGAAGGCTGCTGACTTTTCTTGGCTACTTTCGCCTCTGTGGATAAACCGCTATTTGGAATTAAACCTGTTGCATCATATAGTCTCCTCTTGTCCTTGTCCGAAAGAATTTCAAAGGCTGCGTTGATTTTTTTAATCATGTCACCTGAATGACTTGATGCGTTTCTATCCGGATGATGTTTTTTGACCAGCCGACGGTATGCCTTTCTGATGTCGTGATAGCTAGAGCTCTCTGAAACCCCTAGTGTTTTGTAGTATGCTAAGTGGTCCAAGTATGTTTATTATTTTTTCTATGCCCTCTGTCCTTTATATCCTGAGCTGCCACCTAAGTCGCGAATACTGGAGCAAATTGGTTTTTCGCGATTTAGATGCGAGAATTTAACTAAGAATACACTTTTTATGATTTTTTTTAATTGATACGATAGTTGGTAGCTTCCAAACTTCTAAATTAAATGGTTCAATATGAAAAAGAATGAAAGCTGGTAGGAACTTCTAGTTAATGATATCCATTCAAAATAAGGCTACCCGGATTTCGTCATTAACAATCAAATGAGCTGCTGACGTAAATTGTGATCAAAAATGAGAGCAATAAGATAACCTACGTACAACGCAATTACGCAGAATTATTTACTCATTTGATCAATGATTCTACTAATAATCTTGCTATTCCTGTCCGCATAAACAGGTGATTCGATATCTATCCAGTCTGTCTTGTCGCCCAGACTGTAAGAATAAAGGTTAGCATTTTTCGAAGGCAGCTGTGCCAAAACATCATGTGATAGGTTAAAGCTATTAGTTTGCTTGTCCCGAGTAACGGTTTCTTGTATTTGATGCAAATATTCGAATACTGTTTTACTAAATAGATAAATCCCAAGTGCTTCTGGGGATTCTAGTTCAGCGACTGGCTTTTCGATAAATTCCTTGATTCTATTTGAGTCTTTAACTTCGACCGTGACTCTTCCAGTTTCTTCATATCGATGCTCTCTTGTTACCAGAATCCCTGTGATTTCTTTGCCGCCCTCGAGCTGCATTTGCAATGTATGATAGCGGCTAACTAATTCATTTAAATTCAATGCACAAAGATTATCTGCAAACCAAACAAGAAACGGGTCGCATCCATTTTTTATCGAATCTTCAGTTCTTAGGACTGCTCCACCAGTCCCGCTCTTATTGTCCTCAATGAAAGAAATCTTTTTGTGGATTATACTCCCTTTTCCTTCAAAATAATTAATTATCTGGTTTCCAAAAGAATCAAACTCACATACGATTAGAATTTCCTCTATACTCTCAAACCGTGCTAGATATCTTACAACGTGATCTATAACTGGTCTACCGTCTATAGGGATCATTGATTTAGGAACAAAATCGCTAAATGGCCTCGCTCTTGTACCTCTACCGCCTGCAAGGAGTACTACTTTCATGTTTCATCTTGAATAATCCGGTGATGGACTTTATCAATTTTATTGATAATACTTCGCCATACTATGTGCCATATGCCGATTGATTTTTATCCGAAGTAACTATTGTCCTGCGAATCTGACTCCTAATCATAGCGGGTAACTGAAATCATCAAATCTTTAGCAGGCATTGACCTTTTCTTCACATCTCATTCTACCCACTGACGAAATTGAATATTGAACCAGAATAACGTGGGCAGTAATTCACGACAAATCATA
>JARBAV010000324.1 GCA_029237515.1 Nitrososphaerales archaeon | reverse complement strand
ATTTTTATCCGAAGTAACTATTGTCCTGCGAATCTGACTCCTAATCATAGCGGGTAACTGAAATCATCAAATCTTTAGCAGACATTGACCTTTTCTTCACATCTCATTCTACCCACTGACGAAATTGTCTATTGAACCAGAATAACGTGGGCAGTAATTCACGACAAATCATAAGCATAGAAATAGTACGCAACACATGTTTAGGATTACTTTTATCTCATCTTCTTGCCCAAGAAGTTCTCAGTATTAGAAGCGATGAAGTCAATTGATTCTAAGTAAGATATATCAAACGCCTCTCCAACAGCGTTAGCCACGGTTACTAAGAATGATGTAGGTAATGCAGGTAATTCCGAGAAGCATCTTGAGTATCGAACAGGTCCATCTGTTTCAACAAGGATCCTGTTTTTGTCAGTATTCTTTAAGAGAACTCGTTTGTCTTCAGAAATTACTAAAGGCGGACCATATGAGACATAAGCACCTAAGTCCATTAGCACGCGCAATTGCTTCTTATTACCGGTGAACCAATGGAAGAGCAGATTCCCCAAGTTATAGGATTTTATTAATTCTAAAATATCGTTGAGAGACTTTCTAGAATGGATGGATACTGGTTTCTTCGACTTTTCGGCAATGCTCAGCATGGCTTGGAACACCTCTATCTGCTTTTTGTATGAATTGCCTTTACTGAGTGTGTATGTCGGATCTAGTCCGATTTCTCCTATCCCTCCGATCGAATCAGAATATTCAGAATAGATCTCTATGAACTTTTCAATATCGGCTTCATGAGCAAATTGTGGATGAATTCCTATGAATTGGGTTACTATGTCATTATTGGATTGGCCAAAGGATTTGATTCCATTGATGGTTGAAGTAATATCTACTGTAACTGAACACACATGCATATTCATTATTCTAATGCTCGATAATATTTCTTCCAAGTATGGAGAAAATTCAGGATCTGTTAGATGAACATGCGCGTCACATAATAGAGGATAGGTTCTCACCCTTTGTAATTTGACAAACCCTTTCTTATCAAGCTTGACATTTTAACACCTAGAGCTATCTCATTTCAATCTATCTATACTAGTAAGCGTGAAGCAAGTTGTAAAAAACCTTGACATGGGGTCGACACCAGATTCCTGGGTGTTAGATCATTTAATATCTACAAATAGGATCCTCTGGTGAAGATCACAGAAAAAATCTCTCATGAATTGTTTTATATTCTGAGTACATTCCTGGTAGCCAGGCGAATGTCTTCAGGTTTTATCGTTTTCCTACCCGCATGTAGAGATAACTCAACTGCGCTTTTAGCAATCTTTTCAGCTATTTGTTCTATTACCGTACGTAGTTCATTGGCGGCATCGTCGCTCACTCTTTCTGCACCTGATTTCCTAATAATACGTTGCATTCCAGCAAGGCCTATTTCAGGTCCAGAGGAGAACATGTTTATGCGTTAAATCCAAGAATAAGAGTATATTTTCAGCGCAGTCAAATTGTTTAAATCATTTTGTGTTCATTTACGAGCAAAAAAGAGATTCAATTAGGATCTGGGTTGAACCCCCTTTGGACGAAAAACTGGACGCTATGGCTCAGTAATCTTTCTAGACCTCATACATAATCTTTGGTATAAAAGTGTCGATACCCTACTTGAAACATAGCCATAATTACGCTGACGGTTTTAATCTAAGATGGAGCTACGAGCTTCTTCCACTAATCGAGTAGACAAGGATACATGTTTGATTGACTCCTGAAATTGGCAGTGACCACAGATTGACCAGCGGTAAAATGAATTCTAATATCCTGCTACTCGATGGCATGATATACTAGCTATTTAAAGAGGGAATGCTTTTCGAAGTATGGTATCAGGAGTAAGACCATTGTCAAAGAGAATAGTCATTAATGACCGGTTCGTCAGCCAAACAATGTCGCCCAGATCCGTGTCTTCTCGAAAAGGCGAGAACGGGATTTTGCTAGTTGTTGGGGCAAGCGACATATACCATGGTGCCCCGTTATTGAGTTCGATGGCCGGTCTCAGATCAGGGGTCGACTTAGTCTACACAAGTGTACCGCAACGAAACGTCCTAGCTCTAAGGTCATATTCTCCGAACTTTATTGTCTTACCTGTCTCACACGACTCGATGGATATGGCTTCCGTACGAGAAATCCTTCATGTTCTTCCGAAGAAACCAGATGCTGCTGCCATAGGGATGGGTTTAGATATAGCCCAGATCAAGGGGCTGATCCACCTGATAAATGAACTTAAGGGTATGCAAACCAAACTCCTTCTTGACGCCTCTGCGCTAATTCCAGATGTTCTAAAACACATATCAGGAACTAATACAATAATCACCCCTCACCTTGGAGAATTCAAACGCGTGTTCTCGACGGAAAGCTCCATACGGTTTCTGCTTCAGAAGAGGACAAGCCTCAAGAAATTAATATCAGCTGTCGTTGAAATGGCAGAAAAATATGGTATCACTATAGTCCTAAAGGGTGAATACAATGTGATAGCGAGCGGAATTGGCGGAACCGTTTCAGTGATCAAACGCAGTACACCAGCGATGACTGTGGGCGGAACTGGAGATGTACTGTCAGGATTAGTAGCAGGTCTTCTCACCAAATTGGATCCATTTCTTGCCTCTATAATAGGTGTTTACTTAAATGGCTTGGCTGCATTACAAGCCTCTAAGAAGCTAGGTTTGCACCTCCTCGCGACTGATCTTATCGATAATTTGCCCTACGTTATGAAGAAATTTGACAAGATAAAGTGAGGATTGCTCATTTTCAGTTTCTATCGTGCAACCTAGGACTTATTTTATTCTGTATGCCAATCTGATTTCTACTTTGTTTTTTCACCGGTAATTCACTCGTTAATTCAAAGAATCCAATGCTTGATCAATTAGTTTGATGGACCCCAAAAATTGGTCGCAAGATCGTCTCTCGGATTGGTACGACGATTCCTTTAATCTGAAAACCTAACAAATGATTTCTCCGGTTTTAGAACTTGCTCTTTACCTTGAGTTACAAGAATATTGATGAGTCCATGCTCTCATATAGGGGGGCGGTCAATTTTTTATTCAATGATTATCAAAGTTGAAGCAGACTGATTAATTCCCAAAAATCAGGATGTGATACACGTCTTTTAGGTTCGAAGATTTTTTCAAGCAAGTTTGTTGCAATTGGCATATTCTAGAGTATTCAGGGTCTCTATAGTACAGGTTATGCACGAATAGAATATATAATTGAAAAGGCTAGATAACCTAGTTAAGGAACATCCAATGAGCAATCAGCGCATCTACGATCTTTATCTAAAGTATAAAGAAGTTTTGTATTTCAACAAAAACCTTATAATTGCAGGCATTTCGTCACTCTTAGTTGGTAGTTTAGTTACTCAGCTGTACTCACAGACAGGAGGAAGCAATCTCATAAATTCTTTTGTCTCAATAGCCACCGAGTACAGTGTATTCTTTCCAATTTTCGGGGTACTTTTTTATATCGACAATAGAAACAGGTATCTTGATCCAGTTACAAAAAAGAGAGATTCCCACAAGTTACGTGGCGACATAAAAAAGCTTATAGCTACTTTTTCGGTTTCTGAAATAATCTATTCTACATCAAAAATTCTTATCCTTTATCAGCTCCTTCAACTAGCGATAATCTCTCCATATCAGACAGCAATGCTAAGTACTATAGTGTCATGGATGCTTTCAGCCATTACTATTAACATTATGATAAGAATAGTAAAACTTGTTAGAACCAATTAAGATTTGAGCTTAAAACCTCAGAAAATTAGTGTACCCTATCCATTGTCTGGCATTCGTTGTGGTTAGAGCTATATGAACAATTTTTGTTTCAACTTCTCAGAAACCAGCTTCGATAGGGCAATCTGGTTTCATAATTTCTCGCAATAATGTAGTGGCATAAGAGCCCTTAGGCAATTTGAAGCTGACATGTAGGGATCCAGAATGATTAAATTCCTTACACCAAAGAACCGATTGTCTGAATCCACCCTTAGCGCTAAGCTCCTGCATATCTCGTATGTAGAAATCTCTTGGCGTCAGCCCTTCCTCTTTTAATATTTTTTGTGATGTAGATTCGAACCGTCCATTTCCGATCTGAAAAGAATATCCTACAAGTCGTAACGCAGGAACCACTGTAGAAAATGTATCAATGCTGGGGTTTAGTTTCCTAATCTTACCAAGGACATCATTACCTTCGATCTCAAAACAAAGGTCACCCTCCCTGCATTTCGTTATGTCCTCACCACTAGTTAGCGATTCGCTTATACACAGGTTGAATACATACGCCTGATAGGCCTGGACATACAATCTTCTAATTCCAATGGGGATAGACCTCAACGCTCGGATGTAGTCTTTTTTGTACAGTAACGCTCGCACTATCTCTCTTTCAATATCCATACCCCTTGGAAGAAGTCTTATGAGTTTGTTGAAATTACTGGGGTCAGACAATTGTTCCCTGATCTCTCTGCTATACACGGTATCGTATTTGGTAGTCTCAGTTAGGAGCAATTCTGATGCTCGTTTAAAATTTCCCTTAAGTATTTCCCGTCCGACGTTGTGAGTCACCAACCTTTCACTTCCAAACCTCTGGAGACCATAAAAATTAGCAATCTGGTCTATTTCAGGCAGAAAATCAGACAATTCTGCATGCTTGGGTTCAACTATCAAAATTGTAAATTGATTTCCCCAAAGATCTGATTTTGAGAGTAGGGAACTGCCGAACCCAATAAGGCGAATTTCAGTATGATGAGTCTTGGTCTTTAGAGGGAGATTCCTTATGTTCTGAATTGTCGTGGCGAATTGCGACGTGTTCGCCTTGGAGTCTTTTAAACCCAGGACTCTTAATTCCAAGTGAAGTTGGTTTCGTATTTCTATGAGAGCATGGTTGGAATCGATATTTTGTTTTTTTAGAACAAAAACTGGAAAGCGATGGGTAGAGGTTGAATTTTTAGACAGGTTTTCAAGGTATTGTTTATTCAGAATCTCTCGTACGACGAAATCCTCTGGGTTTCGTTTGATTTTTCCCCCTATGCCGCTAAAAGCAGTACAATAGTGCTTAATACCAGCCTGTTGATCAATCGAAGGTACGTTCTTTTCCAGACTATAGAACCTCAATTAAAAGATGACACTTCAGGCCTTCAACTCTATTAATCCGAGAGAAGGTTTTGAAATTCACTTGACGGCAAGACATTTTTGTAGCTACGATTTCTTGGAGTCCAATTTTACACACCTATAATATAATGTTCCATCAATTGTAACGTCTTCTATTCTTATTGAACGGAGGTTACCAATCTTACTATCCTTTCTGTGTACAATCATTCCAGATAAATTGCTGATTATGTCTTGAAATGACAGTTTAAGCATCAGGTAGTTGATGTCTTCCTCTCTAATACCTGTAAATTCTGCAATCTCTTTTACCGAGAATGCCTTATCGCTATTTCGACACAAGAAATCTACGACGATTCGGTTTAGGTCTTTATGAGCTTCGAATTCTGATGCATCGATAGGCGGAGGAGCCATTAACCTGCTAAATAAATTGATACTTATATAACCGAATCTCTATCTGTAGCATCCTCAATTACGGCTTCTTTGAGTATCTATTGACATTCTTCTTGATTCTCAAGTAACAAGTCATTGCCCAAGTATGTTTCAAAAAAAGGTCTACATATTGATTCTATCCAACAGCTCGACAACTTCCTCAAGACATGGTGACTCTGCGGAGCGATTGCGGACATAAAGCGAGGATGCGGCACTTGCAAACGTTAACCTCTCTATCGGATCCAGACCTGCAAGATACGCAACAATATCGGCTGCGTCCCATACGTCTCCCGCTCCAGTCAGGGTTCTAATCTCGCTTCTTATTGCTGGAACTACTTCACTCTCTTTCCCGTTTGACCAAGCCGATCCTAGTTTGGTATGAATGTCGATACTTATTCCAATTTTCTTAGAAAGCTTTAGGGCGGCATCCCTGATCTCTTCTCTTGAATAAGATTGCCATGGTAACAAAGTGCCTAATCCCAATGATGATCCAAGTGTGTTACATTCATTCTCATTGATACTAAGCACATCTATCTTATTTGACAAAAGCGCAAGGATTTCGACGAATTCTTCCTTCCTGAGTTGAAAATCAGCTGGATCTACGAAATGTAGAGCTTTTGGTGAGTTTTCAAATGCGAATTTCATTAGTTCAGTCCCCTTTAGATTGCTTGCCCAATTCGCAACTATGACTGCGTCCGCTCTACTTAGTATTTTCATATGTTTCTCTGTGTTTACTCTTGCTTTGCCAAAGTCTGCATTATCTCCAACATCACTTAGCATAACATTGACTTTAGAATCACCCCCCACATTTTCATAAAGTTCCATTGAGGTAGTTTTCCCTTGCATCCCCTCTGAGATTATAATTTCTACATTTTCTCCAAATTTTTGAAATGTGGTTTCAATCACAGAATTCGCAATCTTATCTCCTACTGTAAAAAAGGCTACTCTTCCTCCTAGCATAGCGATACTATAGGCAATGTTGGCAGCATTCCCTCCTTTTCGATCGACGGTTGGAATTTCACGTATACTCCCTCCTCCTACACGAATCTTGTTAACGATTGACTGAAAAAACTGCTCTTGTGATTGCAACAGAAGTACCCGGTCTAAAAAGAAATCAGGCATAGTAACGATCTGATTCATATACGAATAATAGTTCTTGATTGCTAAAGATACGTTCTTTATACCTTTTTCCAATGATACTCATCTTTAGGGAGAGGGTTATATTATCTGTCAACTGTAAAATATGGACTCTAATCTTTTTCATTTTTTCATATACTACCGAAAGCTAAATTCTAGATTTGTAGACATAAGCATTCTAGTACTTTCAAATAAGATCTTGAATTGACATATGTCATCATTTAGCCATTGATTTAAAGACAGTACTATTCTCCAGAATTTTTTAATACTTTTTTTTCATTATGAGAAGGAACAATTCTTAATTTTGCATCATCAAATTGCCTTGTTAGCTCCTTTCCATTGAAAATTCTGTCCAAGCAGATTGCTAATGCTGCTATTTCTGAATGAGGTTGGTTACCTATTGCTACATTGTAATCGGAAACTTGATACAGCTCTCTAGGAACCTTAGAAGCACCCACTACTACGAGCAACTTGTCACAGTTACGTAAATCATCTATAACTTCATCTATATTAAGACCGTACATGGTCAAATGAACGATCTTTCCACCTCCATTTTTCCAATCCTTAATTGTCGATTTCCAACTCTCGATTATTTCTATGTTAAAGTACCGTCCTCCCCAGCTCTCTATAATTTCCTCTAATGTTGATCTAATCGATTTATCCACTTCATTCATGAAAATTCGGTCACAACCCAGTGCTCTAGCCACCAGAGCAATGTGAGTAGTCACACGATCATCACGGACAAATCTATGTCCTATCCTTAGAACCGATACCTCCAAACGAGATCTCCTAATTGGACTATTCATCTCCTACTGTTATTCTTGATAAACTTTTCTTAGCCACTTCTTGATATTGAAATTTTGAGCACTGATCTGATTCTATTGCCAGCAATGTATCAATTATGCGAGGGAGGCTTTTCACACCGGCTATGCCGCCAAATCCGATCAAGTACATGGCATTAGGCTAGTCTTCAAGTATCTGCATGAATCGTAACACTGTCTGAGTTGCAACAATAATTAATAATTGCGCGTCTAATGCATCCGATTGAGTCGTATGTGAAGATAGGTCAACGATTCAATTCGAGCTTCACGGCTAATATGATAGGAATATATATGATCCATCCACGAACTGTGTAACATGCCGTCGTAGCTCAGCCCGGGAGAGCACTCGACCAATTAATGTGGGGTGAAGCTGAAGACCGAGCTGTCGTGAGCTCAAATCTCACCGACGGCACTTACGGTTGGAAATAATCTCAAGGCAGATCGAAATGGTAAAAAATACCCAACTTGATAGAGTATTTGATGCTTCATCAACTGATAAGAAGACTTTTCTGTAATCACGTAGAATCATTCTCGTTTAGGAAGTATAACGACTTTGACTTTCGGGAATACGATCAGTGTTCCAAATGTGGTAAAATTTTGAGACATTTGAAGGGGTTTGACGAAGATCTGCGTGGCTAGGT
>JARBAV010000323.1 GCA_029237515.1 Nitrososphaerales archaeon | reverse complement strand
TTCAATATTCCTATTCTGTCTCTTCGACTCTATATTTTGAATTCGGATGAATGTGACTTACACTCATCAAGATAATTATTATATATTTTTCAAATAAATGCTCTATGTTAAGGTGCTGCTTATCGTATTGTAATGTTGTTTACATTAGGTATATTACTGCCAAAGCCTTCTCAGTAGTGTATTCAAAATTGGACATAACTAATAAGTAATATGTGAAATGCGTACATGCACTTCCAACTGGAGAGATCATGAAAACTAGTAATATAGTATGAAATTGGCAGGAAGCGGGCTTACCACTAATATTGGCTTTGTGTATGCCTGTAGCAGGTGTTGGACTTAGCTAAAGTAGGCTTGAGAATTCAATGGATTTTGGATTGCTCATTATAGTGGGTTCGATAGTTGCGAACGGATGGCCATTATGCTTTAAGGAGCATGAGTCACTTGTAATAACACGCTGTTTCAGCTCGTGATTCCCTCCCTCCCTCCCGCGTTCTTCGACCTTTAAATAAGTGTCAATAATTAATAATATGTTAGTTAATGACAGATAAAAAAACAAAAGTCCAAACTGATCCTCATGTAGATCCTTCTGAACTTGATAATAATGATTCAACTACTATATACAATACTAACGAAAAAATGTCTGCTATAGACCTTGAAATACAAGACATTGATGGGGTAGGCCCAACAACAGCAAAGAAGCTCAAGGAGGCAGGGATCGTATCAGTAATGGATCTAGCAGTAACTAGTGCAGAACAATTAGCTGTAGATATTAACTCTTCCAAGGATAGCGCTGCAGCATTTATTATGGCAGCACAGAAACTGCTTAGAGAATCGAATGTATTAGAAAAGGAATTTGTGACCGCTGATTTTGTTCTTGAAAAAAGAAAATCTATGCTAAGGTGTTCTACCGGTTCTAAATCTTTGGATGAGTTGTTACTGGGTGGAATAGAAACTCAAGCTGTTACAGAATTTTATGGAGAATTTGGTTCAGGCAAATCGCAGATTTGTCATACTCTATGTGCTATGGCAAAACAACCTATAAATGAAGGAGGTCTTGATGGGGGTGTAATCTATATTGATACAGAGGGAACATTCAGGCCTGAAAGATTAAATCAGATCGCTAGGGCAAGAGGTTTTGATCCAATGCTAGTTTTAAAGAATGTTGCAATATGTAAAGTATATAATAGTTCCCATTTAGAATTGATTGTAAAAGATCTTGGTAGATACATAAATGAGTTTAACGCTAAATTAGTAATAATAGATAGTATTATATCACTTCATCGAGCAGAGTTCGCAGGTAGAGGTACACTTGCGGATAGACAACAGAGACTTAATTCTATTTTGCATAAGTTAATAAGACTTGCTGAAATATTTAATATAGTGATTGTAATTACTAATCAAGTACAATCATCCCCTGATACATTCTTTGGAGATCCAACAAAAGCAGCAGGCGGAAATGTTATAGGCCATACTTCTACATATAGAATATACCTTAGAAAATCAGGTGAGAATAGAATAGCTAAGATGATTGATTCTCCATATCATCCTTATTCTGATATACGTTTTACGGTTAATGAAAAAGGGGTAGATGATTTAGAAAAATAACTACTAGCAAATTAGCAATTTAAAATGAAACGAAACGAAAATAATACCTCTTAATTTCATTAAAAAATATACATAATTATTTGTATAGTATAAAATGAGTACAAATTTTAGGCAAAAAGGGCATAGTAAGCTATCTAAAGTAAAAACTTTAGATAGTATTAAAAGAAATAGTATTACCTTGAAACAGGCCTATCTAAATGGATTATGTACATTCCAAAGATTTCTTGATACTATGAATATGGACTTAGAGACTAATTAGATATTAAGTCTCTAGCAATAGTGTAATACTTTGTATTCTCACATTTATTTCAGCAATCACGGCAGCGACAGTCTTGAGATCCAAGATCATCTTAATCTTGTCCTTGTCCCTGGGGCTGCAATAACAAGAACTATTGCGACAACCAGTATAGTTGTTATACTATTAGGAAGATCCTTGAATGTGGTTGCTACTACTCTAATTTGTTTCGAACATAATTAACTCTGATTTATTATATATATTAAGACACCTATACAAAGAAGTACCTCATAAACGCGCATTAGAAATAAGCTATGATATTGAAAACTGAACTATTCTTATCCAGATTAGATGATAAATAATTAGTAGTACAATAACGATTTTGAATCAGAACAAACATGGGACCTAAAACAACAGCGGTTATAATTATACGAAATTAAATGGTAGTAAGAATAGATTAATTATTATTATGTCATGTATTCAAAAAAGTAAAGTTTAGTATTGTATTTCTGTCCTACATTCCGCTTGTTTTACTCCACCATAACGGCTTTCTATATCATTACTATCATCG
>JARBAV010000322.1 GCA_029237515.1 Nitrososphaerales archaeon | reverse complement strand
CTTGAGTATAATAAATACGAGACAGAATGGTATGTGTTGTTTTTGCGAACAAAAAATTCTTAGTGACGACGTACTGGTTAGCACGGGGATTCCGCGTAGTTATTATCATATTGATTGTGCTAGAAGACTGCACATAATCTAGCCCCCCGTCATTTACAAATCCCTGGAGTGTGAAATTAATGACATTTAATGGGAATAAGAGCTTTCATAGGTTCATACTTTCGGCATCTATCCAGTTTGATGCACCTAGGCTCTCTCGAGTCGTTCGAATCATTGACATGTTATAATCAAAGATTATCTTGGAGTACTCTTCCAATACTCCTTTGATTGATTCCAAATTCCTGGCGGTATAAAACCCTGGACAATCACCCGTCAATTGAAACGAAGCGTGGATTTGGGGCCTACCCTTATAGATTTGAACCCATGACGAAAATGGGTACAACCAGCACACGCCCGGCTTGTCCGGATGCAAAGAACAGGAGCCGGATTCAGATAGAAATCTACACCGACATGGAAGTCCCGTGTCAGATTCATCTTCATGTTCCTTCCTTTTCAGCGAAAGCATTGTAATCGTTGTAATCAGGCCGCCCATCGAATTGTCATCACGGGTCGATATTATGGTGTCGTGATTTACAAAGTCAGAAGTCCTATCATAACCTAGCTTCGAAGAAATATGAATAATATCATCTTTAGTCAACGGTAAGCTAGCTTGATGTTCGCAACAATTGTGGCAATCAGGCCATAGACATTTCCAAAGTAAATACAAGTCGTCACTTTCCAAAAATGGAATGTGAAATATAACGTCGTTTACTTGAACCACAGTATCCTTAACGTCATCCCTTTTACCCAAATGCAAATCATAAACAGGAGGCTCTACTTTCCATTTCTTACTTAATTCTTGAAGAGCTTTCTCTACGTACGATTCACGGGACTTGACGCTCAATTCATTCGCCTATTTCTGGTAATCAGTTGTTGCTCAATTCCCACTACAATGTTCATAATGCCTAACAAGTGGCTGATATTCTTTACTTCAGTTCTATGAAATAACAAGTCAAGCTGACCCAATATAATCTTCAAAGTATTGTTCCTCTGGCGAAGAGTACTTCATGGTTCCCTGGAGTAAGATCCTCCCAAGTTGCAAATATCCTATCGTTTAATGCAATAATTGAAGGACACTCCGAAATATCTGCATTGTTACTCAGATTCGTAACACCACTAAATGACTCACCACGGTCGGAACTTGATGCAAAGAAAATCTCATCTTTCTCTGAAGTGTCTATAATATCCTGCCAAGATATGAATACTCTGTTATTCTGATCGGCCATAATTTCAACATTCGAAGGTTCATTTAGTCTACCGTGTTCGGTTTCACTTATCTTATTGATTTCAGAAAATGTTTTTCCATAGTCATTGCTCTTAATAAGACTTAAGCTCCTTAATTTGTTGGTATCAGATCCACCCCAGATCACGTAAACTTGGCTCCCGGAACTAGCGACCTGAGGTTCACCAAAATCTTTCTCTTCCGTATTTAATTTCAATGTGTTACCAAATGTCTCACCATTATCTGAACTAGAAATAAAGTAAACTCCGTTTTTCGAACTTGGCTGACCTTCGACATTCCATGCGACATAAACATTGCTATCAATAGCAGATATTTTTGGGTACGTTTGAGCCATTGCATTCTCACTTAATGTAATTGGTTTGTGAAAAGAATCCCCACCGTCATTGCTGTTGGCTAGCATTATTCGATAGGGCCCATTTGGAATCTTTTCCAACCAGACTATATACACATTATTCCCAACGCTTGCGATCTCTTGGTTGTATGAATTCGATTTACTATCGCTTAGTAACATCTCCTCTCCAAAGGAATTTCCTTCATTGTTACTCTTTTTGAAATAAATTTGCTTGTTAGCATATGTATCGTCAGCCCACACAACATAGACATTCTTATTTTCTGAGGCCATTTGAGGATGTTCAGAAAAACCAATATTATCGCTTAATCGAATTTTTTCACCAAAGGAACTCCCCTCGTCACTGCTCTTCTTGAAAAAAATTTCATAATTTCTATCTGTATTGCCTGGCACTGACTCCTGCCATACAACATAGATACTATCACCAGAGCCCCTAACTTGGCCATACACTGAATCTTCAGCGTTATCCGAAAGATTCCTGGTATCATCGAATTTTATCTCAAGACTTTGATTCGTTTGATCATTTAATTCAGATCCGGCTTGGTTGGAAGCTCTCAGGTCAGAAGGATGATTTACAGAGTAAAACAGAGCTATAGAAGATATCATGACGCCTAACGTTAGCATAAATATTTTGTTATTTGATTTCCAAATAGATATCAAATACCGGGAATATGTCCCAATGCCTTATAATTGTATTAGAAGCGAGAAGTGATTGTCTATACTGACTTTATCCATATCAGTCGAAGCTGTCATGGATCATTCGAACAGGAGAACGGACGATTTATTCAAAATCTTACTCCATTCATTTGGTGAGACAATTCCCAAGATAGAGCTAAATGAAAAGCTTTCAACGAGGACGCAATGAGGCACTTGTGTGCAATGTATGGCTTGGTTGGCATTTAGGTTGCAGAATTTTAGAAGCCCTTCAACCAAGCTCCAAATGATAACATGAGATTTATTTGGCCCTAGTCCCTGACCAAATAAGTGTGTGAAGCCTAACTGATAATCTATAACCATTCAATAGACAGATTTCTGCCAACCACTTGGATTTCTCAATAATTTCTGCAGCAGAATTCCCCTCGGGCATCAAAATAATTCTTTTACTTTTCAATTTATACTTTCCAACCAAAGTTTTCACCTCTGCTAAGTCGGACTGATTGCAAATAACAAATTTCAAAACCGCTTTTGAATTCTTCGCATAATATTCCATGCAGCTTTGGACTTCTCTGTACTGTTTCGAAATCGATGAGTTCTGAAGCTTTGGCGAGACATTCCACCGGTCGACAAATCTCTCTAGCATCTCTGAAGGAAGAATAGTGCCATTTGTTTCAACTTCAATAAAATAGTCCTCGTTCTTCAAGATGGAGAATAAGGGAATAAGCTTCGTCTGTTGTATGAGAGGTTCGCCGCCGGTAATCACGCAATGTTTGGTGTCGAACCTTGATATTTGTTCCTGAATTGAGCTTATTGTCATTTCTGAAACCTCTCTATCGTAATCGTAATGACTCCAGTCCCATGTGTATTTCGTGTCACACCATACGCATGACAGATTACATAAAGCAGTTCGTATGAATACTGCCGGCTTTCCTGCATCAATCCCCTCTCCTTGCAATGAATAAAATATTTCACTAAGTTTGAGAGTCTCTGCCTGTGATGACACAGGTTGAGATATTCTCATAACTTTAGCCAATTCACTCCTCTGAGCAGATATTAAAGGCTTCTTCTTAATATCTGTTAGAGGATCTG
>JARBAV010000321.1 GCA_029237515.1 Nitrososphaerales archaeon | reverse complement strand
TGGACTAGTTCTGGGCGTAGTTAGATTCCCAGTGCCAAAGGCTACAAATCTTGCATCAGTTAACTTCAATCTTGTAAGGACACCTCTACCTCTATTATTCTATCTCCATACATACCTACGTATATGCATAATTGAAAAGAAAGATATCTACGTACAACGAAATGAATACACAAATGGGGTTAGACTTGCTACTCATATTACTTTAATCGATGGTCCTCTTAGAGTTGAACCCGAATTCTAATCTGCCGCAGAATCAAAATAAAAGGAGGGCTTGATCATCATCATCATCATCATTTTATTCTTATTATTTTCTTATGATACTACTTCTAGCTGTCCCACCATTGCTGGTTGTTGCAATTACACAGATAGGTTACATTCTTGATTACCTACATGGGTTACACTTTGCTGCTTACTCTTAGTATGTATAGTGGATGTAATTAACCTTTGTAGAAACATCTCTGATGGAGTAAGGCCATTGATTCCTCCATGTTCCCTGGCTTCATTGTATGCTTTAACAAACATATCATACCTTAGTTTACCATCATCTATGTTTGGAATATCTTCTAATGCTAGAAATTCATTCTTCACTATCTTGTTGTAGGCTTCTATCTTTCCTTGCAGCTGTGGATAAGAATTTGGTATTCGTTTATCCCTGATATGATTATGTACAAGGAAATGTCTGAAGATTCTAGATGTAAACTGCTTTCCATTATCATGCATTACCTTATCGGGTTTGCCATTAACCATAATCCAATCCTCTAATACATTGAGTACATCTACAGACCTCTTTCTTTCAGACCATCTGCTTGCTACTTTTCTGGAGCAGTCATCCAGGCAGCTAATGATGTAATTCCTTTCACTGGAGTTACTGAGATAGAATGGTCCTAGGATGTCCATCTGCATCATATCATTGGGATGTTTCATGGCAAACCGTTTGTATTTTCTTCTCTTAAATTGACACTTGATGATGTTAAGACCATGTCTCATTAATATTCTGTATATGGTTCTGGTGCTTAAAGACAATCCAATAATCCTCTTTAATCTAAACTTGATCCTATTACATCCAAATCTCTTGGTTAATCGTAGATCAAGTATTGTTTCTTCTACTTCTGATGTTATCTTCTTGTACTTGATATTGTGAGGTCTCTTAGAGAGATCTGATAGTCCCTCTATCCCTTTCTGTTTATACCTATTCTTCCACTTGTAGTAACTCTTTCTGGATGTACTGTATCTCTTGCAAATAATAGATACAGTCTCACCAGTCCATTCCTTTTCATGGATTAGATTATACCTTCTTTCGATTTCTATTTGGATACACTTCCCCACAGAAGTGTAACCCATCTTTGTAAGCCATAATTTTTGATCCATATTGTACAATTACGATTTTCACGTAACTATTAAATACTCTTGGTAGTCTATAACACTGTAATATTGGTCTATTAAATAAGAAATAACTTGTTCTAAATTGATCGTTATTCTGGACTAGAACATTCATCGAATAAACTATAATCCTTATTACATTCCTATATACTAAACTAGCTTTTGCCAGAGTCATGGGCTTATTACATGATAGGAGATTTACCCGTATGACTAATTAGTAAGATCGTACTTGAGAAGCAGCGCTTTTTTACTTATCTAAATAATGGATAGATAGTACAAATTTAAGACAAGATATAGTATGAGATTCACATAAAGGAATCGAATTACAATTTGTCTTTATCAATAATATTTTCAAATAGATTATTCACTAAGTTGACATTTAACTTAGTCAAGACATTGAAGCGGTGTAACTCCTGGATACCACTTTTATACAATTCAAAAACTTATACATGATAAATAGAAGTGGGTCATCATGAATAACGACGACATATACGATGATCACACACAGCAAAGTCTAAATCCTATGGTTAAGCTACCAGGGGAAGCCGAGGTGAACGAGGGGCGGACAAATTAGTGGTCGATCATGCAAAGAAACGAATAGTGACGACTTCTTTGTTCCTGATTATAAAAACTAACAGTCATGCTGACATGATGCAGCTGATGCATTCCTAGGCATCCAAATCATTTAACAATAGGGCTTCACAGATCCTAAGTAGAATTCATTGGTCAAATTAGATGATATCGATAAAACGATACTTACCTTTTTGGGAATAAATAGTGCAGCCTCAGCACCCCAGATTTCAAATAAGCTAGCACAGATGGATAAAATGATAACCGATCGAGCCGTATTGCAACGAATAGCAAGACTAGAGGACAAGGAAATTATCCAAGGATACACCACAATTCTGCGTCCAGATATAATTGCAGAAAAAATAAGCATGGTCTTGTTACTCAAATTTAAAACTTCTGCAGAGCCTACTAAAATTGAGAAATTGGATGCCTACCTTTCTGAATCAACATTCTGTCTCTCTGCAGCAAGACTTGAAGCAGCAGAATTTGATTACATTTGCAACTTAGTATTTGATACAGAAAGACAATTCTTATTACAGCTTCACTTCCTCAGAAGAGTATTTGGGGATCTAATATTTGATCATAAAATCATTAAGACGAGGATAATAAAGCAGGTCCCTTATACATTCTCATTCGATCTTTCCTTGGAATCACGTGGGAAGAGGATACCATCTTCCAAGCTAGGACTTGAAGATATTAAGGAAAGTAAGATAATTAAAGAAAAATTACAAAAGTTCATAGACGACCTTGCCAGAAGTTTTGATCTCAAACATGTCTGCCTTTGGTTACTGGACATAAATAAAGACAAACTGGTTCCTGTTTTCCATTCTCACACCTATGGAACTAACCCAGCCGAATACGAATTCATTTCAATATCCAAAATTAAGATTGAATCGTTGGTAGAAACGAAGATACCCGTGCTCTCGAACGATATAGCTAGGGATTTCAGGGTTACTGTTGTAAACGAACTAATCGGGCAGGGAGTGAAATCCTATGGAGGCTACCCATTGGTTCATGAGAACCAGATAATAGGTATCTTAGAGATATTTGGTGACAGACACTTCTCTCCCGCTGAATTTGAGCTGGGGGGAACCGTATCAATGGAGCTATCCAATGAGATTACCAATATTAGATTTAGTTCCATCGAATGATCTTTGTTTTGACGCCAATTAACCTATAATAACATGGTCGGTAGGTTAGAGGATATTTCGGTTT
>JARBAV010000320.1 GCA_029237515.1 Nitrososphaerales archaeon | reverse complement strand
GGATACTGCAACGCCAGCCGGTCTATCTTTGAATGAATATGTAGGGTTGACAGAATCGTTCTTTATGAATAAGTTCTTCAAGCCTCCAATCTGCTCTCCTAGTCTATCTGCTAGTTGGAGCGGAGTGAATCCCGCACCTAGACTAATAATGTTATTTTTGTTTGCAATTGGTAAGAGTTCAAAATATCGCCAATATGACTTCTCATCCCTCCTTGAAAATAACTCTCTTGTTAGGGGAGAATTGGTCTCATATTCTACATCTATAGGGCCAAAACAATCCTCGCAGATATATCTAAATTCTGGTTCATATTCTCTATTACATTCCCTACACTTAAGACATCTTACATTACCCATAAAAATCAAGTTATATCGATTAGCGGTATAAATAAGGATCTCTAACAATAAGTTTAGTAATACTGAACTTTGCTACTCACGAAGATATTAATCCAAATACAAAATTTGTTATGAGAATTAGTATTATACTGTCATCGGAGAGTGATTTTCTCATAAATGATAAGAGACGTTATCTTTATTGCAAAAAATCTTCGACGAAATTTCAGGGACAAATTCAGTCCTCTGGTAACGGTGTGCATCATAATCATAAGTAGATATAAATCGCAAGATATTGAATCAAGAACATATCCCTTGGGCAAATGAGAAATGCAGGTTTCCACTAAATCTATTGTAAAGTCGGCGTCAATAGTTCATGTTGGGCTAGATGACACAGATTCCACACAAGGAAAGTGCACTACTCATGCTGCGTATAGGATTACGGGCTACCTTTTGAATAATAAGGATATTGAATTTGTTGACTATCCACTGCTTATCAGGTTGAATCCAAATATTCCCTGGAAAACTAGAGGCAATGGAGCTGTGTGTCTGAGATTCAGAACTTCACATCATGAAGATGTTTTGGACAGGATAATGGATTTGGTTCATAAGGAAAACCTTGTTGCAAATGGCGCTAATCCGGGAATAGCGGTCTTCCGCGGGGAAACAATACCATACAGTATCCAATGCTTTGCTCATAAAGCATTGTACGACGTAGTTAGCAGAAAGGCTGCCGAAGACTTAGCTGCGCGTCATCAGATTCGCTTCTTCATAGATGGAAATGGACAAGGATTAGTTGGATCTATGGCGGCTATTGGTACGCTACTACATCATGACCACACTTTCGAAGCTGTGGCCTATAGAAAACAGGAAAGATGTGGAACAATCCGAAGACTTGACAGTGCAAAGGTAGTTCAACTTGATGCAGAAACGTTTCCTTACACTTTTAATAACTACGATAAGGCACACCATAGGGTTCTAATTCTTCCTCATGGCCCAGATCCTGTTTTCTGTGGGATCAGAGGTGAAAGTGCGGAAGTTGTATCATTTGCTCTCAGAAACCTACAGATTAGCGAGGAACTTGAAGGACACATGGTGTTTAGAACAAATCAGGGTACGAATCATCACCTTCAAAATGAGGTAGGATTCACAGACATTAAATGTTACACAGCCGGTTTCAGCCAATGCAAAGTCGATTCAAGGCCTACGGTGATTGAAGGAGGCCACGCACTGTTCAGCGTTAGGGATTCCATTGGTGCAGTTGTTAATGCTGCAGTCTACGAACCAACAGATATGGTAAACATTGCATCCAAACTGGAAGTGGGTGACGTCATAAAAATAGGATTTGGTGTCAGGAAACCCAGTTCGAAACATCTCAGAACTCTAAATATAGAATACTTGCAAGTGTTAGTGCCCAACGAAATCTTTGAAACTGCTAACCCAATCTGCCCAATCTGCAAAAAACGGATGAAATCAGAAGGGACTAATAAAGGATTTTGTTGCCGGAAATGCGGTCTTCGAGATAGAGATGCTAAAAAGATCCTGATTCCAAAACCTCGAATGATAGAAACTAATCTCATTGTTCCTACTCCTAAGGCTCACAGGCATTTAACTAAACCCATTCATCGCTATGGAATCGAAAAGAATGTGGAGAATACATCGGAAATTAAAATGTGGTCGCCGTGGTTCTCTAAAAACCTAGGGCTTGCGAGGAATTACTGAAACCGACATGCTATGCACAAAATATGTCACCGTCATTATTGTGAACACATGATAGCGGGGGGTTGATTTGAACTTACGGCATGTACGTTGTGAACGTAACAAGTAACCGCTCTGCGGGTTATGAGCCCGCCGGGATAACCTAACCTTCTCCTTGGAGAATCTGGCTTCCCCACCCCGCTAAAAATGCATCAGAGATGAGATAATATATCTTTATTTGTCTGAAAAATCAACATCATAAATATCGATCAAAATTTAGTAATTTCTTCTATCGAATTGTGTATCTGGTCAATTCGAGGGGTTTGACTTTTATCTTTATCTAAAATAAGGCAAGGTTATGGAACATCGTGTCATAGAGTGTAGAAGCGGATGATGATATTTCGATTTTGCTTAGAAGTTGAATAAATATTAAATTCAAAGAGCAGCATTATCATGAAAGGCCATTTGACAAATGCCTCTATCAAGTTTTTTGCGATATATGCCCACTCAAGACTTCTTATTCCGGCACGCTTAGATGATGCTACCATCTACGAACCCAGTTCTAGAATATTGCAACAGAAACCAACCTCATCTCTTTTCCTCATTTGATTTAGCATGAAAGGATAACTTGATTTTCTAGGCAAAGCATTAGAAACTCTGATGGAGCGAGATCCATACTTCATTGAGGGAGATGCGGAGACTATTATCGGTAACCTTTCACTGCTACCTGATCAAAGAAAAAAATATAGGCTTATAGTCACCTCGCCTCCTTACTACAAGCACAGAAAATATGGGGATGATGTTAGGGAGCTAGGTAGAGAGTCCTCCGATTCCGCTTTTGTAAATCGGCTTATCACGTTATTTGCAAAATGTAGGAGGCTTTTACGTGATGATGGAAGTCTGTGGGTTGTAATCGGTGACAGTAGACGAAATTATGGTAAGCTCTTGATCCCTCATCGTCTCACTGCAGGTCTAGTCAAAGAAGGTTACATCCTTCGGGAGGACATTATCTGGTACAAGAGAAACTACATCGCTTCAGGGTCTCATGTTAATTTCTCCCAGGCTTATGAATACGTACTTTTCTTCTCAAAGCGTGCTAATTGTTTTACCAATATGGATTTGGTAAGAACCAAGGGAAATGAAGCAAGGGAAGGACGAAATAAAGTGCCACCCCTGAATATGGTACAATTTGGCCCAGTTTTGCCAGATAAGAAAAAGATTGCCCATGTGATGGAAAAAATAACAAAATGGACATCTGCTCCAGCGAAGGAGTCTTTGCCTTCTACTAGTGAAATAGCACGAGCATATGGCTACGATCCCGAAAAATACTGTCCTACATGCTATCGAAAGTTTAAACGTCATGCCACAAGG
>JARBAV010000032.1 GCA_029237515.1 Nitrososphaerales archaeon | reverse complement strand
TCTACATTTCCGGCATCTTGGCCATCTCTAGACCTAACATTTTTGTGCACAATTGATTCCCAATCGACTATTGCATCAGACAAGTCTTGTCCAGTACTTTAGTACATAATGAAGTATTTAAGATATTGGCACTAGCAGGTATTGGTTTAACCGTCAGTGGCGCATTATCACCGTAGCTATCAGTCATTTCATTAAGAATGTCTTCATCTAATCATAATGATAATAACTTAACAAGAAGAAATCAATGATTGATCGTTGGTGAGTTCGATTAGTTTCAACCATGCCACCGGGCCACGGGTTCTGATGCCTTATCTTTAACCAAAACAGACAAGCATTTGAGCGAGATTCTATTCTCTTCTATTGTACTTTGCCGAATCCTTCTCCTTGACCGCTTTTGAACTTGTCAAGTTCCTGCTTCTGAATCTTTAGTGAGACCGCATGGCCATCGAATCCTTCAACCAGATTCTTTGGTATCTTATAGTGAGTTCGCGCACCTTCTGTAGACACCAGGACATCTGTTTCATCAAAGGCGTCCACATTTCCTACCAAATCCCCCTCACTTGATGTTACAATTTTGTGGAGAGTCGCGTCCCAATCATATATCTCTGGAGACATAATTATTGCTGTTCAGACTTGTAATTAGGTTTTTCCTTCGTCTTCACGACTAATTGTAATATCGCTTCTCTTCGAGATTCCGCTGCTTACACCTTGACCAAATTGGACACTTGACTTTAGAAAGTAGGAAGCACTTAGAACAGCTCGAAGCGGTTATTGCGTTCAGTTGTTGACACAGGCATTTTCATTACCATACTGGATCTTTTGTGCCATAGTTTTGGCGTATGCTTATCAACATAGATATTAGTGTGTCAAAATCTTTCTGATCAAGTGTCTCTACTTTCTCTATTTGGTTTCTAATTAATTCTTTGGTCCTTGTAGAAAGATCGTCGCTTATTTCCTCGGTTTTTTTTCCCTTCGTAGGCTCCTTCAATTTGAGTTCTATTAGTTTGCTCCCGAGTGCAGTTATGAACGTAGCAAGGATCCCAATCCCTGCAAACATGACAAATGACCCTATGATCTTTCCTTCAGCTGTAATAGGATAGACATCTCCATAACCCACTGTACTAACAGTTTCTACTGCCCACTAAAATGCATCCGGCAGAGTTTTGATGTTTGCAGAGGCATCTCCGGATTCCGAAAGGTAAACTCCCAGGGCCCCGAAAACTATCGTAATGATTGAAAAAGCCGATAGTAGTACAAATCGGCTTCCCTGAATCAATGTAAGAATATAATAAAGCCGGACAAGTCTGAAAAATGCAATAACCCTAAATTGTTCCAACACTTGACCAGCTATCGTTGATGCATCTGCCGAAGCATAAAGTACTAGCGGCAGCATTGCCGGAATTTCGTACCAATGGTGCATTATGTATCGACTCTTCTTGGCTGATCTTCTTACTCTAAAGGTAAAATCAATAGCAAGAATAATAACAACTACAAGGTCGAAGAAATAAATGAATTGCTTTTGTTCGGCACTTAATGGAAAGAAGATATCTATTAGTACTACAATTAGTGAGATAACAGTTAATAACGCGATACCCAACTCAATAAACTCTAGTTTTAGGCTCAGCATTCCCTTACGAATGATAGTTGAGTTGCATAGTAGAGAATAAAAGTCTACTAAAATTGATTAACAAGATAAGTTAGAGGAACAATTCGAATTTTAGATAATATTTCTTGAAAAAGCTGTCAAATAAGACGAGAAAGGGCGGGAAGAACAAGTACCCTTTTGGTCCGAAGTAGGGTGGGGTAGAAGCAAGGCTAGGTAAGACGATTGCCCTGCTGAATTAAGTCGTTGAGTTTACCTAATGGGTGATGATAGAATTAGCACATTTATGAATTCGTGATATTTGTATGCATGTTGTGAGTACAAAAATACTCCAGATTCCTTATATTCAATTTTAGTTGCTTTTATTAGAAATTGCAAATATTCATGGTCGGTGTTCAATACTATGAAAATGAAAACTATCAGCGAATGTAAAGCCTTCCTAACTTTGTTAACAATATCTTTGATAGTTTATTTCCTCATCTCTTCAACTGCTCTAATCGTTACAGAAAGCCAGGGCAAAAGGGATTATAGTGAAAAATCAACCAATGAAGAGCCTAATGACAGTTCATCTGGACGCTCTGATGAAAAGAAGGGAAGCGACGCAATAGGCATAAAGGGGGATCAGCTTATCTACTGCGAAGGAGATCTAAATTCGTGCCATAACGTGCTTACAAATATCATCTGTTCCAATGTGAAATATTGCATCGTCGGAGATATAACGCCATTCGTTATGTCTAATCCTCTATAAATATGATTTTGGCTTTGTTCCAAGTCTAAAATAGCTGTACCGTAGTTTTATGTAGATAGTACCGGGTCGTGAAATAAAATGGCTACACTTTCCATGCTAGCGGAATTACAAAGAGTCTTGTCAAAATTGGTCACAACAACCGATAGTGTTCCTAATTATTCAATTGGGCAAGTATGTGGCGTGGATGTGTCTTATCATATGAATAAAGCGTACTGTGCCGCTGTCATCATGAATCGGCATTCTTTTGAGATCATTGAAACAAAGCAGTCTAGATCAGCCGTTGAATTTCCGTATATCTCAGGATTCTTTATGCTAAGGGAGGCGGAGCCAATCTTTACGACTCTAAAAAAAATTGAATCATCCTTTGATGTATTATTTGTAAACGGCCACGGAGTCCTTCATCCTCGGCGAATGGGGCTTGCATCATTTGTTGGTCTTTTAGTGGACAAACCTACAGTCGGAATAGCTAAGCGGCTATTGTGTGGAGTAGAAAATATTGATAACTATGTGTCCGTCGACCAGAATATTTGCGGGAAGAAAGTAATCAGAGATGAACACAATTACGTTTACGTAAGTGTTGGGCATAAGATTAGTTTGGAAACTTCCATACATCTCGTCAAAGGACTCTATAGGGAAAAAGGCAGAATTCCGGAACCGCTCATGACTGCTGACCTTGTGTCGAAAAAATTCAGAACCAAGGACTCATCGGGGCTGAAAAGGTAAACATCCTAGAAAAGGTTAATTTGGGCATTTTCTATTATAAACTAAGGATTGTCTTTTTTCGGAAACACATCAGGTGATAGCGTAGACAAAACCAAGTATGAGCATTTGACAATGAGTATTAAGCAGACAGTTCTAGAAAAGGCTCACCATCGATGTCAGAGTTGCAATACTAGATTGCACGGGAGTACGCATGCCTTTTTTGAACATATCAACGGCTCAAGGAAGGACAACAGGCCTGGAAACCTACGTGCCTTGTGCTCCTTGTGTTTCAAGAAAGTTGAAAAAAAGGAAAACAAGAAAGGAGTTTTTGACACCTTTTTTGGTAAACTGAAATCATAGATTGGACTTCAAGAACGCCGCCCTATGTTCTTCGGAGCAGAACTGCTCGATTCTGGAGACACCTCGATTAGAGTCCCCCTCTACATGCGGCCATCCTTCACCTTCAAAATTTTTTCCGCAGTAGGCACATACATTGTCCATAGATAATCGCCATAGGACGAGAGGAGTACATATGAATTTTTTTATTTTTTTGTGAATCATTCTTTTTCGGATGAGCGAGTTAGTACGGGCCACTAGCGCAGGGTTCCCTAGAAAGCTATTCTTATATTGAGTTCTTCCATAAATATTTGAAATGATATTTCAACAGTTGATTTGCGACGATTGTAAAGAGGTAATTCTAGAAAAACCTGGAAATGAATCCCTGGAAACAGGGAGGTTCCCTATCTCAAATGAAGAAGCTTCGACCATCGACAAAAAACACAGAGGTCATCAATGTCATATTGAGGCTGTGGAAAGGGATTGATATGGGTGAAGGATTTGAAACTTACACAGAGATGATAAGAATTGGTTCAGTTCATGCCCGCTTTACTTCACAGGATAGATTCTTCAGATAGGTGACTATGCATATTTTTTATTTCACTCGTGAGAGGCAAATTCAAGCTCAAATCATTTACGACCATCGTAAATGTGGGTCCATTAGTGCAAAAAACCACAATTTAAAGGACTCTCCCGTGGACATATCATACAAGATTAGATTTGCTCAAGAAATTCAAATGTGTTGAAGGTTGCTCTGATTGTTGCATAAACAGAGAGTACTTTCCATCGAAGGAGTTTGGTAAAATAGGAGTGCTCCTCCTACCAAAGGAAAAGGAAAAGATTGAGCATCTTGGGGAGACTAAAAAGGTGGACATCAAGGTTTTACCAAGAATAGGAGTGGGTCTGGGGGATAATGGAACAAGTCCTGAAAGTATTCTCGTTTATCAGCTAATGGGAAGGGAAAGAGATGGAAATATTTGCCCTTTTCTCGATACAGATGGATCGGAGCAATCGCCCCACGGCGGAGCACGTTGCACTATTTATGATGAAAGACCGGCGGCATGTAGGGCCTATCCCCTTGTTAGTATCGATCCGACGATCTCT
>JARBAV010000319.1 GCA_029237515.1 Nitrososphaerales archaeon | reverse complement strand
TTTACTGCATCCCCACCGAAAAGGAAGTTATCCTTGGAGAAATAATTGCAAAACTTATTCCGGCTTGTGAAATGACCAGAGTTGTGAATTCTGGAATGGAAGCGACCATGAATGCGATTCGGCTAGCTAGAGCGTACACTAAACAAAATAAGGTAGTCAAATTCGAAGGGTGTTATCACGGCGCCCATGACTATTCACTCGTTACTGGCGATAGTTCTGGGAATAGCACACCGTCAACTAGTGGTATTCCCAAAGAATTTAGCTCGGAGACGATTGTTGTTCCATTTAATGACCTTGATCTTCTGGAAGAGGTGATACGGAAGAGAAACGATATCTGCTGCGTAATTCTCGAGCCGATTCCGGCGAACATGGGACTGGTTATTCCTGACAAGGAATATCTCAACAATATTAGAAAAATTACTTTTGAAAATAATGTCGTGCTAATCTTCGATGAGGTTGTAACAGGGTTTCGTCTAGCACTTGGTGGAGCAAGCGAATTCTTTGGAATTAGACCCGACATCGCAACCTTTTCAAAGTCGGTAGCAATTGGGTTCTCTTTGGCAGCCATTAGCGGCAGCCGAGAATTACTCGAGCAGTTCTCTCCATCAGGAGATGTGTACCAAGCTAGCACATACGCCGGTAATCCAGTGGCAGTTACGGCTGCCCTTGCTACGATCTCCGCCCTAAGCAAAGGTCGCGATCAAATATATCCAAGAATGACTAGAATATGCGATTCACTAATAGATGGCATACAAGAAGTTGCACATGATAGAAAAATCACGTGCAAGATAAACAATATCAGTTCAATGTTTCAATTGTTCTTTACTCAGACAGATGTTAGGGATATGGCTTCAGCAAAAACCTCTAATCTTGATATGTTCAATGTGCTCTTTAGAGCATTACTTGAAAAGAGAGTCTTTATCCCTCCATCTCAATTCGAAACCTGCTTTCTGTCCTATGCCCATGTTGATGAAGATATCGACAAAACGGTTGAAGCGTACGATTTTGCATTCAGTTTGATGAGGCCAGAGGAATGACTAGCTACACGGTAGGCACAAGGAGTAGTAGACTGGCTCTAGAGCAGACCAAATCTGTGGTGGATTTGCTAAAGAAAAGTAAGAGGAAAACAGACATTAATATTCTCGAAATTACTTCGTCTGGGGATTTAGATGTAAGACCACTCTATACCTTCGACAGGAAGGGCATATTTGAAAAGGAAATTGATCAAGCGGTAATAGATGGACACGCAGATTTCGCAGTTCACAGCGCCAAAGATGTACCAACTGAGCTATTCTCGGACCTTATTCTGGCCTCCGTACCAACTAGGTCTGCGGCCAACGACATTTTAGTACATCGAAATGGATTGAAATTGAATGAACTGCCTTCTGGAGCCGTGATCGGAACCAGTAGTTTGAGAAGGGCAGTCCAGATCTTGAGGATGAGACCCGAACTAATAGTAAAGCCAATTCGCGGAAATATAGAAACAAGAATAAGGAAGGTTGAAGCTGGAGCATATGACGCTATCGTTTTAGCCCAGGCAGGTTTGGATCGACTGGGGTTAACCAAGCTCATAACAGAGAAATTTAGTGTTGCTGATTTTGTCCCAGCCGCCGGACAAGGGGCACTGGCAATTATCTGCAGGAGTGATAGGCCGGATCTGGTGGATCATTTGAAGTTGGTAGAAGACCCACGATCACGTGCTGAATTGGAGGCTGAAAGGAATCTTTTGTCCATAGTTGAAGGAGGTTGTAAATTCCCAGTTGGCGTAGTCGCCCTATCTGACAAGAATCCTGACTTATTGACCCTTATTGCAAAAGTATTCTCCGCTGACGGTTCTGATCAGATTTCTATTACCGAAAAAGGGCACACCGAGGATGCAAGAGGTATAGGAATCAGAGGTGGACAAAGACTATTGAATGAGGGTGTAAAAGACTTCTCAGAAAGCTGGGAATCTGCCCTAAAGAAGTGGAATCTACAATGAATTCCTCAAAAGTTTTTATATGTGGGGCAGGCCCTGGAGATCCGGCCCTTATCTCACTCAAGGGATACAAACTTTTGTCTAAATGCGATGTAGTGCTTTACGATAGGTTAGTTAGCAAAAAGCTGGTTGACAAGATACCTTCGACGATAAAAAAAATCTATGTTGGTAGGGAATCAGGAAAAGCCACCTCTACGCATCAGTCAAGAACAAACAAGCTAATGCTAACTTATGCTAAAGAAGGAAAAAGCGTTTTGAGACTTAAGGGAGGAGACCCATTGATTTTCGGAAGAGGGGGAGAAGAAGCAGAATATTTGCGAAAGCATGGTATCCAATTTGAAATTATTCCTGGCATTTCATCAGCGATTGCTGCTCCAGCTTACGCAGGGATCCCTCTCACCCACAGGGACTACTCTTCTTCGGTTGCTTTCATCACTGGTCATGAGAATGAAAGGAAAAATCATTCAGATGTAAATTTGAAGGCTCTGGCTTCTGCTGTGGATACGATAGTAGTGTTAATGGGCGTAGAAAGGATTAAAGAAATTGTTCAAGGATTACGAGCAGGTGGTATGAAGGGCAGTACCAGAGTGGCAATTATAGAAAAAGGGACGATGAAAGATCAGAGAGTAATATTAGGGAACTTGGACACAATTCTGAGTAAAGCTGTAAGATACGAAGTGACTTCTCCAGCGGTGATAGTGGTTGGTCGTGTCGTTTCCTTGTCCGGGCATCTGGCGTGGCTATCTCAAAATGGCAAAGTCTGAAAGCCATCATGTGAAACGGTACTTTGCAATTACACGAGAATCATCAACATCTATGGGATTTAGGAGGGCAATGGAGAATTACGGATGGACGGTCATCTTTCTCAAGTCCATAGTCATTTCACCTAAACCTTTTCTTGAATTAGAGTACATAGTTTCACGAATCATTCAAAATAACTATGAAGCATGCGTATTTCTAAGTGGAGCTGCAGTAGACATCCTTATGTTGAATGCTGGTAGCACTGGAAATACGTCGGCCCTAATAACTAAGCTCCGTTCAATTAGAACCATCTGTATCGGTCCAAGAACCAAAGAAAGGCTTTCACACTACGGTATCGATTCTGTGATATTGCCTAAAACGTACAATACCCAAGGATTGATCGAGTATCTTTCTAGTTACAAGGACCAACTGCTTAGAGTAGTCTTGCCTCGGAGTCAACTTGGAGATAGCAAGATCTTAATCTCTCTTTCAAGGTTGGGAATCTCAGTGGACCAGCATCAACTTTATGATGTATCCACCAATTCAGTTATCGACGATGAATGGAAGCTTTTTTTTTACCTATTGAGGAATAGAAATGTGGATGCAGTCGGTTTTACTAGCCCCTCTTCAGTAAGAGCCTTATTCCAGATCGTAGAGAGAGGAGCAAGCCATGATGATATGAATTACCTTAGACACCTGAATGGTCTAGTCTCGATCGGACATAAAACAACCACAGAGCTTAAGAATTATTGCTCCGGTCGAATCGTTGAAGCGGTAGAACACACGCTTGATGGCATAGCATTAGCGTCTAGATTAATTTGAGAAAATATCACAGCAAGGCATCTATATCAATATATAGCAGCGGTGGTTATTTTAACTTCTCATTTATCGGTCTTCAGTGGTGCTCACTATCATCTGAAATTTGCTCTTAATTGCCTAATAAGTTTAACAAAATATATATAAGAAATAACGCCGTTATAAAATTATATGACAACTGAAAATCTGAATATGGATTACAGTAAGTATGACTTTAAAGATTCAATTGATAAGTATGTTTATTTAAGTAAGAAGGGTCTCGCTAGAGAGACTGTCGAAGAGATTAGTCATTTGAAAGACGAACCGGAATGGATGAAACAATTTAGGTTGCGTTCATATGATGTTTTCATGAGTAAGCCTATGCCTAATTGGGGCGGTAACCTCTCAAAGATTGACTTCCAAAATATCTATTATTATGCGAAGGCCTCGGAAAAACAAGGCAAGAGCTGGGAAGACGTCCCGGAGTCAGTGCGAAACACGTTCGAGAAGTTAGGAATCCCCGAAGCAGAAAGAAAGTTCTTGGCAGGAGTAGGTGCTCAGTACGAATCAGAGGTGGTTTATCACAACCTTCGCGAAGATCTGGCTAGTCAAGGGGTAATATTTGTGGATACTGATACTGCGGTAAAGCAACATCCAGACCTGCTAAGGAAGTATTTTGGGAAAATAATTCCTCCTGAAGACAACAAATTTGCTGCATTGAATAGTGCAGTTTGGTCAGGTGGATCATTCATCTACGTTCCACCAAATGTGAAGGTGGATCTTCCATTGCAGGCTTACTTTAGAATAAATGCAGAAAACATAGGTCAATTTGAAAGAACACTGATTGTCGCCGACGAGGGAGCTGATGTTCACTATATCGAGGGTTGTACGGCCCCTGTTTATTCTACAGAATCATTGCATTCTGCTGTTGTAGAGCTCGTAGCGAAGAAGGGGGCAAAGATCAGATATACTACAATCCAGAATTGGAGCAAGGATGTTTATAACCTAGTAACAAAGAGGGCGTATGCCTACGAGAATGCCACGGTCGAATGGATAGACGGCAACTTAGGAAGTAAGCTTACGATGAAGTATCCTGGAGTATATATGTTAGGACGAAATGCCCATGCTGAGATAGTATCTGTGGCCTTCGCTGGTGCAGGTCAACATCAGGATGCTGGGGCAAAAGCAGTGCATTTGGCTTCTAACACTACCTCCCGGATCACAAGCAAATCGGTTAGTAAAGACTCGGGAAGAACAACATACAGAGGGCTCTTGCATGTTGCAAAAGGTGCAAGCGGGGTTAAATCCAACGTCAGGTGTGATGCTCTACTCCTAGATGAAACTTCTAGAACAGACACTTATCCTTATGTGGAAGTAAATGAAGAGGATGCTACGATTTCTCATGAGGCGACGGTAGGCAGAATAGGAGATGATCAAATATTCTACCTAATGAGCAGGGGATTTACCGAATCAGATGCCTTGTCTCTCATAGTTGGAGGTTTCATGGAGCCATTTACCAAAGAACTTCCAATGGAATACGCAGTAGAGCTGAACAGGCTAGTCAAGCTCGAAATGGAAGGCTCAGTCGGCTAATTTCAACTTATTATTTGATAATCTGATAGGGTGAAACAGCATTGCCAAGCCTATCATCTTTGAGCTCAGAGGATATTCATGCCCTATCGTCGCTCTATAACGAGCCTGAATGGATGAGTAATATGAGGGAACAGAACTTCGCGAAGTACCAATCTCTCCCATCCGAAATATCGCCTTTATACTCTAAATATTCAGACGTTAACCGACTTTATCCTGATCGCGTAGATCTATCAACAGCATCCAACTCTCTGGATTCAACCGATTTTTTAGCAGATAGAGAAAATGAACTAGACAAGGATGTCGGGCTAATAAGGGTCGGATCAACGATAATCAAACTCAATAGAAGTGAATTAGGATCAAATGGAGATGCTGTAATCATAGAGGACCTTTCCAATGCGGTCAAAAGTCACGAAGGAAAGATCAGGGACTTCCTATTGAAAAATATCGGAGGCCGTGATGAAGATAAGTTTTCGGCTCTTGAATCTTCTGCCTTCAGATCTGGGATATTTATTTACGTACCCAAGAACCTTGTCGTCGAAAATCCAATCAGACTTGTTTGTGCGCTTGGTCAGGATAATGCATCTTCTATTAGTCGAAATCTGTTTGTTGCAGATGAAGGCTCAAAGTGTACTATCGTTCAAGAGTTGTATTCTCAAGGCAACAATGATTCTTCAAGCGTACAGCGAGGAGTCTTTGAATTAACTGAATGTCATGTCGGCAATGGGTCTAATTTGGAAATGATAACCCTTGAGGCACTAGATTCAAACGATGTTTCATTTTTGAACAAGAAAGCATGGGTTGAACGGGATGCCAAGATGTCGTGGTATCATGGCTTATTTGGAGGTCAAACTTCTAGGTGCAAGGTAGATAGTAACATGGTGGGCATTGGTTCCTCTGCGGAGGATGTTGAGATTATTTTCGGTAATACTTCTCAATCTTTTGATGTCACTTCGAACCTGCACCACATAGGCGGTCATTCCCGAGGCCGAGTCTTGGTCAAATCTGTAATGCGCGACAAATCAAAATCCTTGTTTAAGGGTATGATAAAGATAGGAAAAGATGCCAAAGCGTCAGAATCTTATCTTGCCGGCCATGCTATCCTGTTGGATAAGGATGCAAAATCGGATGCGATACCAGGCTTGGAGATCGAGACTAATGAAGTGAAGGCAACTCATTCGGCCTCGGTGGCACAACTTGATGAGGCCCAAATATACTATTTAATGTGTAGAGGACTAGAACGGGATTCTGCAAAGCGTGAGATCGTGAGTGGATTTCTAGAACCATTGACTAGAAGGATGGGCCCTACCATCAGGGCATGGATCAACTACTTGTTAGAGAACAAGTGGTCTGGAAAACCACTCATCCTTAAGGCTGGTGATGCTCTAGAACAGATGTTGGAAGTAGAGAGATCAAGGTATAGAGAGTCACAGGATTTGTTCGAAAAGCACTATAAGTATCGGTAGAAGTAGCCGAAATAAAACTCGGTTACGATCCCTTCAAAACCTCTTTCAGCTTAATTCTTAAATTCGTCATGCTGATCGGCTTTATTATAAAGTCCTTCACCTCAATGGATGGGAGTACCTTGCTGAATTCTTCTTTATTTATTTCAAATGCGGTGATGAAGACGATTTTCATTGAGGGATTCTTCTCTTTAATCTTCCGATACAACTCAAATCCATTCATTCGCGGCATCCGAATATCGGTCAGAACAAGATCGTAATAATCATGTGGATGGCTGTTTAAAGCTTCTAACGCATTCCAACCGTTAGTAAAAGTCTCTACCTTGAAGGTATCACCATCTTTTTTCGCGTTGTGTTCTTTGATTTCGCCTTGGTGGGACCCTCCATCATCATGCTGTGCATCTGGAATGATGCTACCATTTGAAGCCATCGTTTCTGAAGCAGTGGATGAGGAAGAGGTAATAGGAGACTCGAGATCGCGCTTAATTATTCGTAGAATATCCTTCTCGTCATCAACAACCATAATTCTAGGAAGCAATTTCCTATCAAGATTGTTGATCATCA
>JARBAV010000318.1 GCA_029237515.1 Nitrososphaerales archaeon | reverse complement strand
CTGTTGAGAGATTTTTGTATATTTTCGATAACCGCAGTACGAGTAATTTTTCCTGGACGTGGCACCCACTTTGTCAGTGCTTGAATTCTATCGAGCTCTCCATTTCCTCTTAATTTCAGTAACCTACGTCTGAATTCCCCGATAAGATCTTCCGCTGGCCCATATATATCAGCCAGATCCCAAGTCGTAAATCCTGAATCATGATATTTGATCATATCTTCAACTGCCTTTTCATGATCAATATACCCATGTCCGCCTGCAACCTGCCACATGCCATTGAGGATTCTGCATACTTTCAAATCGGGGTTAATGTTGTATGACGGTAGCTCGTTCATGACACATTTCTATTATCCACTATATTTTTACCCCACGATTGGTTGAATCCACTAACCATAAAGTTAGAGAGACGGCTTCATGAACCATCGAATAATTTCACCCCCCATAATGAACAGGTGACGTTGCAGAAGAATTAGAGGCGTCGTTGAACCCCTTTGAGGTAAGCTAGCGTAAAATCCACTTCAAATCTTTCTGAATAGTATATTTATTCACGAAATCGATCGAAATATCTTGTCCTGATAGACAAAAAGTAATGCAACGAATAAGTATTACCAGAACTAGCAAGAAAAGGTTTAAAACTGATATCTCTATAGTGACATGTCGACTACAAGAATGCAATGGCTAGTTACTACAAGTATCATTAACAAAAAAACTTACTTGATGACGTTTATTGCTTGGGCCATAATACTTACCGATGTAATCTTTGGCACCTTTTTTGACGTTTTGGGAAAGCCTCTTACTTCTCCCTTTGGTTTAATATTATTTATAGCAATGACTATCACTGTGTTTTTTGCAAGTCTGTATGCCCTTAGACATTATATGGTTGCATTGCGCAAAGACCTTGAGGCTCCTTCGTTTTTTAATAGGCTGTACAAGGCAACACCTATTTTTCTTTATGCACTCTTAGTCGTCTTTGGAGCTATCATTGTTGAAATGGTGTTATTTTCGCATTATAGCACTTTCCTGCTGATTCTACTTCTCTTAATAAGTGCAGTAGCCCTCTTGTTCTTTGGTTTTCGCACTTACAAATTCTTGTCATGGTTCAATTCGAGTACCAACAAACGACACTATATCATGATATTGGCATTTGCTGTATCATCGATGCTCCTTTGCATCAGCCAGACAGTTGCTATTACACTTGATATAAAACAATTAGTCGTTTCAAGACCACCCACCATAGATCCAAATTACCCCGCTAGCAATTCTATGGCACACAGACAATTAACTCCTATACAACTTATCATTCATCTCTACGGGTTTCTTGTTCCTCAAGTTACTGCTATTGCTATCGCAGAAATAGTTGGTGTTGCATTTTTCCTTCGTTATTTTAAGGATCAGATAGGAAGAGCAATATTTTGGACAATTATAATTTTACCACCTGTACTTTTTTTAACTGGGGTATTCGGTCCTCAATTTTTAAAGTCAACTGGAAGTTATATGGTATACATGGAATCCCAGTTCCTTATCTTTAGGGTAATAGGTACCGCAGGATGGGTTGCAGCTGATTTTGTAATAGCTTATGCATTTATATTAGTAGCAAAAACACTTGGACGGCAAATTACCTCTCCTCGTGTTAAGACCATTAACTATTTGATTATAGCTGCAGTGGCAACCATTTTAATTTCTCCAACGACCAATAACTGGATAACCAACAACTCCTATCCACCCTTTGGTGCAATCCAACGTGCCTTTCTTGTGTTTGCTTCTTTTCTCTTTAGCTTAGGAATATACTCTGTCGCGCTGTCAGTGGCCCAAGATGCAGAATTGCGTCAATTAGCCAGAAAATATGTAAAGGAGTATTCTCTGTTAGATACTTTAGGTAATGCTCAAGAGAACGCAGAGATTATGCGAAAGCTTGTAAAATTAATCCACCAACACGCAGATGCTATGGAAAAAGAAACGGCAGTAGAATCTCCAATGTTAGATGATAACGAAGTTAGACATTATATAGACTTGGTAATTACGGAGACTAGAGGAAAAAAGGATGATAGAACAGTCGGCGCCTAGCTTTAAGGCTAGTGACTAATGCTTGACACAAAGAGGGATTTGATCATATTTTTAAAAGAAGTGAGAAGGACTGTTTCCAGTTCTGGCTCTAACTACATGAATTAAGACACGCGTCGGCAGTTTGGCTGGCATCGCGCTTTTTCAAACTACTGGATCTCTGAAGGAGTTAGTAGGCGTAGGATCGCTTGAATTGATAGATTTCAAACCCCGCTCTAACTATGAAATCCCAGAATAGGGGCTCCTGTGTCTTGAGTTATTCATCGCTTTAGGAGACGATTTGAAGTCCGCTTATCGAAGTTACTTAATTCAATATCGGCTAAAGTTACTAGTTAGGGCTTATCGCTTTTTCACAAGTGATATCGCTTGTGATATTATGTGACTATAAGCTTATGACGTTAACATAGTGCATTTAATGCAAGATAACTCGCAAACAATAAGTATTCAGTTAATGAATAATAACAAATAAAATGGTTGATCGCAACGTAACAGTAAATGGTTCCAATATAAGGTACAGAGAATTTGGAAATAGTAGCGGAACCCCTAAGCATCTTTTGTTTCTTCACGGCCTCGGATCTTCATCGGATAGATGGATCGATATCCCCGAGGCATTCTCAAGGCATTACCACACGGTTGCCGTTGATCTAATAGGTTTCGGCGGAAGCGACTGTCCTAACTTTGACTATACAATAAATGCTTTTAGGAAATTTGTTTTGGATTTCATGAGTTCCATTCAAATTGACGATGGTAAGACGACCATAATAGGACACTCTCTTGGAGGTTACATTGCAGCTGAAATTGCAATTGAAAATAGGAGCGTGGTAAACAGTTTAGTGTTAATAAATTCATCGGGGATGCTTGATAGACCTACTCCTTTATTAAATGAGTATCTTGCAGCCGCTCTCAGTGCATCTCCTGAAAAAGTAAAAAAAGTATTTGAACAATTAGTTGCTCAGTCTTGGAGGGTCTTTCCAATACTGGTTGACGTTTTTATAAATAGGATCAATAGACCAGGAGCAAAGCATGCCTTTGAGTCAGCGTTTATCAATAGTACAAATACACAGATCGGCCTGAAGAGATTAAGTGGAATTCAGGATGTGTCCACCCTAATTATATGGGGCAAAAACGACAATTTGATACCCCTTGAGCATTCTAAATTGTTTGAACAAGCAATAAGGGACTCCTCGCTTGAAATGGTAGAAGATGCTGGGCATGCCCCATTTGCAGAAAAGCCCGCGATCGTTACCGAAATACTACATGAATTCTTTAGATCTGAGTAATTGCGATGCATCTATATAAAACGCTTAGGCTGAAAGAAAGCGAAAGGTCGGTATCACCATCATGAGCAGAGATATATTTGGAATTCATCATGTTACAGCAATAACTAGTGATCCGCAGAGAAATATCGATTTTTACACTGGAATTTTAGGACTAAGATTTGTAAAATTAACGGTAAATCAAGATGACCCGACATCATACCATCTTTATTACGGAGATGAG